>JASHYW010000322.1 GCA_030042885.1 Streptosporangiaceae bacterium
GGGGTCTCCTCCACGTCACCAGCTAAGCCGAACCTATCGAGGGCCGGGTGGGGCGCGCGATCGCGGCCCCGATAGCCTGCTAACCATGGTCTCAGCCTGGCCCGCGGTTTCATATGACCAGTGGCGCGGGACCTGTGACACGCTGCACGCGCACACCCAGGTCCTCGGCAAGCTGGCGGCCAGGCTCGCGCCGCCGGAACCCCAGCTGCAGCACGCCGCGCTCCGCCTGACCGCGCGCGGCTGGGAGACGGCGCCGCTGCCCGCACCCGACGGCTCGGGCGCGCTGGTGGTCGCGCTCGACCTGCACCGGCACGAGGCGGTGGTCGAGCATAGCGCCGGGCGGGCCGAACGCGCCGCGCTGACCCCGCACCGGCCGGTCGGCGAGGTGACGCGGGAGGTCCTGGCCGCGGTCCGCGCCCTGGGCGGACCGGTCGAGATCGACCCGACGCCGCAGGAAGTCCCCTGGACCGTGCCGCTGGACCAGGACTCCGAGCACGCCCACTACGACCCGGGCGAGGTCGCCGATTACTTGGCCGCGGCGACCCAGGCCGCGCTGGTCCTGGCCGCGTACCGTGCGCCCTACCGCGGGCGCTCGACACCGGTCAACGCCTGGTGGGGCTCGTTCGACCTGGCCGTGAGCCTGTTCTCCGGGCAGCCGGCCGATCCGCCGTCGGATGACTTCATCATGCGCAATGCCATGGACTCGCAGGAGGTCGCCGTCGGCTGGTGGCCCGGCGACGCCCGCTACGCCAAGGCCGCGTTTTACGCCTACGCGCACCCGGCCGAAGAGGGCTTCGCGGGCGCTAACCTGTCCCCGGCCGTGGCCCGCTGGGATCCGGCCCTGGGCGAGTACATCCTGGACTGGGACGACGTGCGGTCGGACCCGGATCCCCGGGCTGCGGTGCTGGCGTTCGCCCGGGCGGCCTTCCGGCACGCCTGCGCCGTGTGCCGGTGGGACGTGACGCTGGCGGCCAGCGCCGAGGGCAAGCCGCCGCCGGTCAGGTAACCGCCGCGATCACCGTCCACGCCATCGCGCTGACCTCGAACGCCGCGGGGTCGAGCTCGCGCACGGCCTGCCAGAAGACGGTCAGCGGGCCCTTCCCGCCCGCGTGGTCCCACACGCAGGCGCCGGCCAGCCCGCCTGGCCGACTCCGATGGTTCGACCGCGGACACCGCGTCCGGGCCGAGCCGACTCGCCAGTTCGGCCGTCAGCGCGCCCGGCCCGCACCCCACATCCAGGGCCCGCTGCCCCCGGCGCACCTGCCGGTCAGACGAGACCACCTCATGCGGGCTGTAGTGCTCAGCAGCCCAGACCGACTTCCCCGATCCGGACGGCCCGACCAGCACTACGAGCGCGGGATCGGGTAGCGTCACAGCCGCTGTCGGTTGCACACCCCAAGCTTGGCAGACCCATACGCCAGCGGCTGGAAGGGAAGACGAATGAACCAGGCAACCAAGCACGACATCACCATCTCGCGCACCTTTGACGCACCGCGCGAACTGGTCTACCGGGCTTTCGTCGACCCCGACCAGCTATGCGAATGGTACGGACCGGCCGGGTTCTCAGTGCCGTGCGAGACGGTGCAGATCGACGCCCGGCCCGGCGGTTTCCAGCGTTTCGTGATGACGAACGTCGAAGACCCGAGTGGCCGCTACCAGGTCGACGTGACCTTCAGCGAGGTGGTCGAGAATGAGCTGCTGGCCGGTCACCAGGGTGTCGAGCGGATCGGCGTCGCCAGGCCAGCCGCCAGGTCCAGGTTCCGACTGGAGTTCCTCGAGGAGGCGAACGGCAAGACCCGGCTTGAGCTGCGGCAAGGCCCGTTCACCGAGGAGGTGGGCCAAGACGCCAAGGCGCGCTGGGAGAGCTCGTTCACGAATCTGGATTCACTGTTGCGGCGATCTTTGCAGTGAGGGGCACTAGCCCAGGGCGCTGCGGATTATCTTGCCGACGTGGTTGCGAGGTAGCGCCGCGAGCTGGAACACCCGCTTGGGGCACTTGTACCCGGCCAGCCGGGTGCGGGCATGCGCGATCAGGGCGGCCTCATCGAACCCGTGCCCGTCCCGCAGCACCACCCAGGCGGTCACCTGCTCACCCCACCGCCGGTGCGGGACACCCGCCACCGCGGCCTCGGCCACCGACGGATGATCCTCCAGTACGATCTCGACCTCGCGCGGGTAGACGTTCAGCCCGCCGGTAATGATCGTCTCCTTGGTGCGGCCGCGGATCCTCAGGTGCCCGGTAGCCGGGTCCACGGCCCCGATATCGCCGGTACGGAACCAGCCGTCGGCTGTGAAGGCGGCCACGGTGGCGGCCGCGTCGTGCCAGTAGCCCGCGAAGACCTGCGGCCCGCGAAGCTGGATCTCGCCGTCCGTACCCGGGTCCGCGTCGCCACCGGCGGCCCGGATCCTGGCTAGCACGCCGGGCAGCGGCACCCCCACCGTGTCGCCGCGCGGATCGTCGATGGGGTTGGAGACGTCCAGCCCGCTCTCGGTCGTGCCGTACCTGATCAGCGGCATGCGGCCCAGGACCGTGGTCAGCCGCTCGGCCAGGGCCAGGCTCAGCGGAGCCGAGCCGCAGACCGCCAGCCGTAGGCCCGACAGCCCGGCGGCGGTGATCTCAGCGTCCATCAGGGCCTGGTAGATGGTGGGCACCGCGAACAGCACGGTGGCCCGGGTCTCCTCGATCGTCCGCACCAGGTCGGCGGGGGCGAACCGGGACCGGATATGCACCGTGCCGCCCGCGATCAGTGCCGCGTGCACGCCGCTGAGGCCGTGCTGGTGATACAGCGGCAGTGTGTGCGTGAGCATGTCGTCCGGGCTCCACCGCCAGGCCGCCATCGCCGAGCGGATCGAGGCCGCGAGCTGGCCGTGCGTCAGCGGCACGCCCTTGGGCGTGCCCGTCGTGCCCGAGGTGTACGCAAGCAGTGCGACGTCCCGCGGGCCGACCGCGATCCCAGTCGCCGGGCTCGGGTCCTCGGGCAGCGTCCGGACGTCGGCCACCAGCAGGGGTTCAGGCCCGGCACCCAGCCCGGCCAGCAACCTGCCCGGCTCAGCATCGGCGAAGGCCACCACCGCGCCCGAGTCGGCGAGCAGGTGCCCGAGCTCAGCGGACGTATAGCCCGGGTTGGCCAGCACCACCACCGCGCCGGCCCGCAGCGCACCCAGGTAGCACCGCACGAACCCGATGCTGGTGCCCGCCGCGAGCAGCACCCGGTCCCCGGGCCGCACCCGGCGCGCCAGCCAGCCCGCTACCCGCGCAGCCCCGTCGTCGAGCTCAGCGTGAGTCACCGGCTCGCCGTCGACGGTGACCGCGACCCGGTCCGGTACCGCCGCCGCAGACGCGGCGGCCAGCCTCGGGATGGTGTCCTCGGCCAGTTCCACGGCGAACGCGGGCACGTCCGCGACCCCGGGCAGGTGCTGGCGCCAGCCCGTCATGCTCCACTCCTGGTAGCCGCCCACGGAGGTCAGTCCGTCACGGGCCAACCGAGTCCGGGCTGCGTCCGAACTGGGGTACTACCAGTCAAGCGCGCCCAGGCGGCCCGGTTGACCTCGCGTTCGGCGCGAAGCCGGTCGAGCAGCCCGCCGGCCGCCATGACCTCCTTGACCCCGGCCGCCGACCCTCGCACGGCCAGTTCCTCGGCGATCTGCTCGGCGTCCCGTTCCGGGTCATCGGTGATCCGGTTGACCAGCCCGAGGGCGAGTGCCTCGGCGGCCTGCACCCAGCGGCCGGTCAGCACCAGGTCCATGGCCGCGGCCCGGCCGACCAGATCGGGTAGGAGCCAGGCGCCCACCGCCAGCCCGGGGCCGGGCGGGCCGATCCAGCGCAGCCGCGCACCCGGGCCCGCGATCCGCAGGTCCGACGCGGCCGCCAGCTGCGCGCCGCCGCCCACCGCGGCCCCCGTGATCACCGAGATCACCGGTCCCGGTCTGGTGATCATCGTTTCGCAGCAGTCGTAGATCAGATCGGAGATGATGGATCGTTCGGCATCAGAAATGGTGAGATCCGCCCCCGCGCTGAATACTTGCGGGTCGGCGCTGCCGAGCAGGATGGGCGTCCCGGGTTCAGCGGCGATCGCGTTGCGGACCGCCACCATCAGGTCCACGTCAAGCGCGTTGCGCCGTTCCGGCCGGGCCAGCCGCAGCCACCGGTACCCCGCCGGGCGGTGCTCGATCATCAGGTGCGGGTGCTCTACTATCCCACTCGCCTCCGGGGCCCCGCCCACCTCCCCATCCCCTTTCACTACGCTTCCTTGCTTGCCTGGCCGCCTGCGGCGGCGGGCCCTCGTCGCTCGTTCCTCGCTCCTCAGTCCAGGCAGCGCCGCGCCCCTTCGGCTCGCGGGGGAGGCCGAGACGTCTGAAATATGGTATACCAAATGGACCGGGACCTGAGGAGCCAGCCAGGTGAAGCCAGCGCCGTTCGCCTATCACCGCGCGCACAGCGTCGGCGAGGCGGTCGCGCTGCTCGCCGAACTTGGTGACGAGGCGAAGATCCTGGCCGGCGGGCTGAGCCTGGTTCCGATGATGAACTTCCGGTTGGCCCGGCCGGCCGCGTTGGTCGACGTGACCCGGATCGAGGGCCTGAGCTACCTGCGGGCCGAGCCGGACGGACCCAACGGCCGGGACGGGCTGCGCATCGGCGCGCTGACCACGCACCGGACCGTTGAGGTCAGCCGGGATCCGGCCGTCCTGGCCGGGTTCGGTGTGCTGCCGCGGTCGGCCCGCTGGATCGGGCACTATCCGATTCGCAGCCGCGGCACATTCGGCGGCAGCATCGCGCACGCGGACCCGGCCTCGGAGTGGTGCCTGCTAGCGGTGCTCCTGGGCGCGCGGGTCGGGCTCACCGGACCAGACGGTCAGCGTACCGTATCGGCTGCCCAGTTCTTCCAGGGCTACTACACCACCGCGGCCCGCCCGGACGAGATGATCACCGAGCTGTGGTTCCCGCGGCCCGCGCCTGATGCCGTTCTCACCGAGTTCGCCCAGCGGCAAGGGGACTTCGCGGTGGTCGCCGTGGCGGTATCGGTGGACATCGGCGACCGCGCCTGCCGGTCCGGACGCGTCGTGCTCGGCGGTGTAGGGCCGGTGCCTGCGCAGATCGATGCCAGCGCCCTGGCAGGCCAGCCCGCCTCGGCCGAGACCTGGCG
>JASHYW010000323.1 GCA_030042885.1 Streptosporangiaceae bacterium
GCAGAACCGAGGAAGGTCCTCGCCGTGACTACCGATCACGCCGCACGGGGCCCGGGCAGATCCGGATCCCCTGGTCCCCGCCGGGTGCGCGTCGCGCGCGCGACGGGCATGACGGTCGCGCTCGTGCTCCTGGTCCTCGGCCTAACCGGCTGCACGAACGACACGTTGACCAGGCTTGGCTTCCCCAACCCCATCACCGAGCAGGGCAAGACCATCCTCACCCTCTGTCAGGGATCCTGGATCACCGCCTTGTGCGTCGCCGCGCTGGTCTGGGGGCTGATCCTGTGGGCGGTGATCTTCCACCGCAAGCGCGGCGACAAGCTGCCGCCGCAGGCGCGCTACAACATGCCGATCGAGATCATGTACACGGCGGTGCCGTTCGTGATGATCGCTGTGCTGTTCTACTACACCGCCAAGGACGAGAACTACGTCGACAAGCTGTCGAATAATCCGGACGTGGTGGTGAATGTGCTCGGGTTCCAGTGGAGCTGGCAGTTCAACTACCCGCAGTACCACGTGACCAACACCGGCAACATGTGGGGCGACGGCCCGCTGCCGGTGCTGGAGATCCCGACCGGGGAGACGGTCCGGTTCAACCTGACCTCCGAGGACGTCGTGCACGCGTTCTGGATCCCCGAGTTCTTGTTCAAGCGCGACGTCATCCCCGATCACCCGAACCACTTCGAGGTCACGGCGACCCAGACGGGGACCTTTATCGGGCGCTGCAGCGAGCTGTGCGGCCTGTACCACAGCAAGATGCTGTTTACCGTGAAGGTCGTAACCCCGCAGCAGTTCCAGGCCGACATGGCCGCCGAGCAGGCGGCACAGGCGTCATCCGGGAGCACCCAGTGAGCACGATCGAACAACCGGTCATTGCCGCGCCGCAGCGCAGCGCTGGGCGCAAGGGGTCCATCCTCGCGGCCTGGCTGTCGTCGACCGACCACAAGATCATCGGGCACCTGTACCTGATCACCTCGTTCTTCTTCTTCCTGTGCGCCGGGGTCATGGCGCTCCTGATACGGATTCAGCTGCTCGGGCCGGACCAGCACTTCGTGTCCGACCAGCAGTACAACGAGCTGTTCACCATGCACGGCATTCTCATGCTGTTGCTGTTCGCCACCCCGCTGTTCGTCGGGTTCGTAAACGAGGTCATGCCTCTGCAGATCGGCGCGCCCGACGTGGCGTTCCCGCGGATGAACATGCTGAGCTACTGGCTCTTCTTGTTGGGCGGGCTGATCCTGCTGTCCAGCTTCCTGACCCCCGGCGGCTCGGCGTCGTTCGGCTGGTACGCATACTCGCCGCTGAGCAGCGCGATCTACTCGCCTGGCGTCGGCGCGGACATGTGGATCATGGGCCTGGTGCTGTCCGGTCTCGGCACCATCCTGTCCGGGGTCAACTTCGTCACCACGATCTTCTGCATGCGCGCGCCCGGCATGACGATGTTCCGGATGCCGATGTTCACCTGGAACGCGCTGCTGACCTCGATGCTGGTCCTGATGGCGTTCCCGCCTCTGGCCGCGGCGCTGCTGGTGCTCGAGATCGACCGGCGTCTCGGCGCGCATGTCTTCGACGCCGCCAACGGAGGGGCGATCTTGTGGCAGAACCTGTTCTGGTTCTTCGGCCATCCCGAGGTCTACATCCTCGCGCTGCCGTTCTTCGGCATCGCGACCGAGATCATCCCGGTGTTCAGCCGCAAGCCGCTGTTCGGGTACAAGACACTGATCGCCGCCACGATCGCGATCGCGGGCCTGTCCATGACCGTGTGGGCGCACCACATGTTCACCACCGGTGCCGTGCTGCTGCCGTTCTTCTCGTTCATGACGTTCCTGATCGCGGTGCCGACCGGGGTGAAGTTCTTCAACTGGATCGGGACCATGTGGCGCGGACAGCTCACCTTCGAGCCGCCGATGCTGTATACGGTCGGCTTCCTGATCACGTTCCTACTCGGCGGCGTCACTGGCATCATGCTGGCCTCGCCGCCGATCGACTTCGCGGTGTCCGACTCGTATTTCGTGGTTGCGCACTTCCACTTCGTGCTGGCCGGTACGGTGCTGTTCGAGATGTTCGCCGGCTTTTACTTCTGGTGGCCGAAGATGACTGGCAAGATGCTGAATAGTCGGCTCGGCAAGATCCAGTTCTGGTTCATGTTCATTGGGTTCTGGATGACGTTCCTCGTCCAGCACTGGATGGGTGTCGAGGGCATGCCCCGGCGCGTCGCCAACTACCCCTACCTGCCCGGGAACGTGACCACGCTCAACATCATCTCCACCGTCGGATCGTGGGTCCTCGCCCTCTCGGTGCTCATGTTCTTCTGGAATGTGTACGTGACGTGGCGGTACGGGGAGCGGGTGACGGAAGAGGATCCCTGGGGTTACTGCAGCTCACTGGAGTGGGCGACGTCCTGCCCGCCGCCCCGGCACAACTTCTACCGGATTCCGCGGATCAGGTCCGAGCGGCCTGCGTTCGAGGCGCATTACCCGCACATCAGGTGGGGCCGTGCCTCGTACGGCATCGAGCAGGAGATCCCGGCCATCGAAAGCGCGCAGAAGTAGGGGTTCGGAGCATGAAAGTCGAAGGCTGGCTGTTCCTGGGCTGCGGGATATTCTTCGCTGGGACCGACATTGTCTACTGGTACGTCTCGAAGGACCCGACGGGCACGACCGCGCTGGCGCTGGCCGTCGGCCTCGCCCTGCTCACCGGCTTCTACATGCTGTTCACCGGCCGCCGCCTGCCCGAGCGCCCGGAAGACGACGATCTCGGCGAGATCGAGCAGGGTACCGGCGAGCTCGGGTTCTTCAGCCCGCACAGCTGGTGGCCGCTGTTCCTGGCGCTCGGCGCCGCCACCGCGGCCCTCGGCGCAGCGGTCGGCTGGTGGCTGTTCCTGATCGGAATGCTGGCCACCGTGCTCGCCACGATCGGCTTCGTCTTCGAGTACTATCGAGGCCACTTCTCCCACTGAGTTCCGTTCGGTCACTGGGCCGTGGTGACCAGGCCGGACTGGTAGGCGATGATGACCAGCTGGATGCGGTCGCGGGCATCGAGCTTGGTCAGCAGGTGAGCCACGTGGGTCTTGGCGGTAGCCGGGCTGATCGTGAGCTGCTCGGCGATCTCCCCGTTGGACAGGCCGCGGGCGACCATCGTCAGGACCTCCAGTTCGCGCTCGGTAAGCAATTGCGCGAGCTGATCGGCGGTGCAGATCGCTCCGGCGCGGCTGTTCCCCGGGAACTTTGCCGTGATATCTGGCACCGCGCTGCCTCTGGCGGCCGGCGCCTCCGTGCCCATCAGCCCTGCGGCC
>JASHYW010000324.1 GCA_030042885.1 Streptosporangiaceae bacterium
ATGGCCAGCATCTGCTCGCGGACCTCCGGGCGCTCCTCCCACAGGCCGATAAGCCGCCTGACGAGCTCTTCTCCGGCCCGGTCGGCCGCGCCGGGGACGCCGGCGAACACCGCGGCCGCATCCTCAGGCGGCTGCAGCGCGGCGGACAGAAGTCCGTCCTTATCGCCGAAGTAGTGGTAGATGAGCGCCGGGTCGACCCCGGCCCGGGCGGCCACGGCGCGCATGGTGGTGCGCTCGAACCCGAATCCCGCGAACAGTTCCCTGGCCGCGTCCAGGACGGCCTGGCGTGCGTCCGGGCTGCCCAGCGGACGCCGGCCCCGGACGGCCATCAGGAAGCCTTCGCCTGGCGGGAGAGCATCAGCATCCGTTCCTCGATCGTGGCCGGGACCGGCTGCAGGCTGGCCTCGATTCCGGCGGCTCTGAGCACCTCGGCCAGCTCGGCCGGGTCGGCGTTGGCCACCCGGATCGCCCGGCCCGCGAGCATGACGGGCGCGCCCGCGGCGTTGAGCGCGGCGAAGGCCCGCGCCCAGTCCCCGGTGCTGACCGCGACGGCGGTGGTCGATCCGATGATGTCAGCCTCGCTGCCCTCGGCGACCAGCCGGCCGTCCGACATGAGCAGCAGCCGGTCGCACTGCTGAGCCTCCTGCATGTTGTGCGTCGTGACCAGGACGCCGGCACCGTGCTCGGCCTGCGCACGGATCGTGTCCCACAAGGCCGCGCGGGCGAGCGCGTCGACGCCCGAGGTCGGTTCGTCGAGCACGAGCACCTCGGGTGAGTGCGCCAGGGCGGCCAGGAACGCCACCTGGCGCTGCGCCCCGAGCGGCACCTTGCGCACCAGGACGTCGGCGTATCCCGTCAGCGCGGGCGGCAGCGCGGGCTCCGCGGCGCCGTAGGCGCGGGCACTGAACGACAAGTTCTCCCGCACGGTCAGGTCCCCGTACAGGCCGAGCCCCTGCGGCACATACCCGAGCCGGCGCCGGCGCTCGCGGTCGGGCGGGCCGCCGAGCAGGTCGACACGGCCGGACGTCACCGCGATCAGGCCCAGGAGCATCCGGATCAGCGTCGTCTTGCCGGCTCCGTTGGCACCGAGCAGGCCGACGACCTCACCCGGTTGCACCTGCATCGACACGTCGTCGACCGCCGTGAACGTGCCGAAGCGGCGTGTCACGTGCCCGGCGCGCAGCAGAACGCTCGTCATGACCGGACCTGGTTGCGACGGGTGAGCGAGAGCGCGATGACGATGTCCTCCAGGTCGGGCGCGATGGTGGTCCCGGCCGAAGGGCCGGCGCCGGGCCAGTACTCATGCAGGACCCGTCCGCGGCGCCAGGCCCATTCGGCCCGGACAGGCTCGTCAGTTTGCGTGACCACGCCCGCGAAGCCCGCGCGCACCTGGTCGTAAGACCCCTGGACCAGGACCCGGCCGCGGTCGAGCACGACGAGGTGGGCGGCGCGCTCGGCCTCGTCGAGGTAGGTCGTCGACATGAGTACCGCGGCACCCGACGCGGCGGCCTCCGACGCCAGCCGCCACAGGTCGATGCGGCTCACCGGGTCGATGCCGGTGCTGGGCTCATCCAGGATCAGCAGCGCGGGCCGGTGCACGATCGCCATGACGAAGCCGAGCTTGCGGCGCATCCCTCCGGACAGCTGGGCGGCGAGCCGGCCGGCCGCGGGAGTGAGCGACGCCCGGTCCAGCAACTCCGCCCGGCGTGCCGTGAGCTCATCGCCGGCCAGGCCGTAGATGCCCGCGACGAAGTCGATGTTCTGCGTCACGGTCAACGCGGCCCAGCTGCCCGGCGACGCGGGCAGGTAGCCGAGGCGCTGCTTGGGCGGCGCTTCGACCGTGCCGCCGTCCAGTGGTACCTCGCCGGCCAGCGCGCGCAGCAACGTCGACTTGCCGGCCCCGTCCCCGCCGACCACGGCGACGACCGATCCGCCAGGCACCTCGACCGTGACATCGTCGAGCGCCAGGACATGCCCGAAG
Organism: Streptosporangiaceae bacterium; assembly: GCA_030042885.1. The sequence goes on from JASHYW010000324.1 coordinate 1,982, forward strand.
CGTACCGTGGCCGAGCGCAGTGAGTAGGTCACGTGGTGCTCACCGGCTCGGCGACGGGCTCGTGCTTGTGCGCCGGGCCGGCGGGCCGGCCCGGGGCCAGGTCCCTGCGGAAGCGCAGTGTCGCACCGGTGAACACCACCACCGCCATCACCGTGAGCACTCCGAACGGCAGCCACAGCGAGGTGATCGGGGCGCCTCGCAGCATGATCCCTTGCGAGATCATCGTGAAGTAGGTCAGGGGCAGCAGGTAGCCGATCCAGCGAACCCCGGCGGCCATCGCCTCAAGGGGGAAGATCATCCCGGAGAGCAGGATCTGCGGGAGCAGGAAGAAGAACGCGGTCTGGATCGCCTGCCCGGCGGTCTGCGAGATCGTCGAGATGAACACCCCCAGGCCGAGCGTGACGAACAGGAAGATCGCGGCCCCCAGCGCGAACGCGAACGGGTTCCCGTTGAACGGGACGCCGAACAGCACGATCCCCAGCACGGTCACGATGACCATGTCGAGCGACGCGACCAGGAAGTAGGGCGCGATCTTGCCCAGGATCACCCGGCTCGGCTTGATCGGCATCACGGCAAGCTGCTCGAGCGTGCCGGCCTCTCGCTCCCGGACCATGCCGATGCTGGTGATGATCGTGCCGATGAAGGTCAGGATCAGGCCGATGATCGCCGGCACCATCACCCACGATGTCTTCAGGTCCGGGTTGTAGAGCACCTGCGTCCTGACCTTGTTGCCGGCCTTGTTGAGCGCGGCCACGGCCGACTGCGCGGCGAACAGGTTGGACCCGTTCACCAGGGCGAGCACCGGGGTCTGCCCCGTGACGAAGGCCACGTCCACCTTGTTGTCCTGCAGCAACGTCTCCGCGTCGGCCTGGGTGCCCGACGGCTGCGTTACCGTGACGTCGAAGAACGGCGGCAGTATCTTGGCCGCCTGCGAGGCCTGCGGGCCCACGACGGCCGTCTTGAGACTGGAGACGTAGAAGTTCGCCGCGTAGCCGAAGATCACCAGCAGGAGCAGCGGCATCATGACCAGCATGCCCAGAGTGCGCCGGTCGCGGACGAGTTCCCGGAACTCCTTGACGATCATGGCCCTCATGCCAGGCACGATAAGAGCGCTCCGGAGAATAAGTCAACAACCGATGAAATTTTGCCTGGCCTGCCCCGCGGCCCGCGTGAGCCGGCGCGGGCAGGCTCGTCGCCCGCGTGAGCCGGCGCGGGCAGGCTCGTCGCCCGCGCGCCGAACTCGCTTCCCGCGATCTGAATACGCGAGCGTCCGAGGGGGCGAATTGGCTAGTGAGCCTGGATCTGGTGGATTGGTGGCATGACAGACTCGATACGGCATTCCGGCCGGTGGACCCTGGAGGACCGGTTCGCTTCCCCGTGGCACTACCTGCCGGTGGAGATCGGGCCGGGGACGGCCGGGCTGCGGGTCGAGCTCGAGTACGAGCGGGGCCACGGGACGGTGCTCGACCTCGGGTGTCTCGGCCCGGTCGGGTTCCGGGGCTGGTCAGGGAGCGCCCGCGCGTCGTTCGTCATCACCGGCGAAGCCGCCACGCCCGGATACCTGCCAGGCGAGATCGAGGCCGGGCTGTGGCAGGTGATGATCGGCGTGCACCGCGTCCCGGCCGATGGGGTCCGGTACCGGGTGACGGCCGAGACCGTCAGGCGCGGCGGGGATCTGCTGCCGCCTGCTGCCCAGGCGCCGCCGGTGCCGCTGGACCGGCCGCCACGGCGGGTTCTGCCGGCCGGCCCCGGCCGGCGGTGGCTCGCGGGCGACCTGCACGCGCACACCGTCCACTCGGACGGCGTGCTGACCGTTCAGGAACTGGCCCTCCTCGCGGTCGAGCGCGGGCTGGACTTCATCGCGGTCACGGACCACAACACGACAAGCCACCATGCCGAGCTGAGCGCGGCGGCCAGCCGTTACGGGATCACGTTGCTAGCCGGCCAGGAGGTGACGACCGACGGCGGGCACGCGGGGGCGCTGGGCGATGTCGGCTGGATCGACTTCCGCCGCGAACCCGACGACTGGCTGGAGGCCACCGAAGCAGGCGGCGGCCTGCTGTCGGTCAACCATCCCTTCGCCGGACCGGTCAGCTGGACGCACCCGATGCGCCGCCGGCCGCCGCTGGTCGAGCTGTGGCACTGGAGCTGGCTCGACAAGCGCTGGACGACCCCGTTCGCCTGGTGGCTGGCCTGGGACGCCACGGCGATCCCGGTCGGCGGCAGCGACTGGCACGGTCCGGGATCCGACGCTCCGCCCGGGCGCCCGACCACGTGGGTGGAGTGCGCGGGGAACGAGCCGGACGATGTGCTCGACGGCCTGCGGGCGGGACGGGTGGCCATCTCGGCCGAACGGGACGGACCGGTGCTGCTGCGCCAGGGGGGCAACCTGGTGGCGATCGGCGCCGACGGGACGACGCTGGCCGGACCGCAGGGACCGCGGGCCAGGGTCCGCGGCGACGTGGCCCGGCTGACCGGGTCGGCAGGCCCGCACCGCCTGCTCGACGCGACCGGGGCGACACTCGCCCTGGTTCACTGACAACGGGCAGGCCCGCGGCTAACGGTCCGCGAGCTTGGTCAGGAGCTCGAGGCGGGCGCGCAGCAGGGCCCGGTGGGCCACCACGTCGTCGACCTGATCTGGCTGCTCGGGACACTCGCCCGCGCCGATGGCACGGCCGAGCCGACGGCTGGCGTCGGCGGCGTCGATCATCTCGAACACCACCAGCGGATCGTCCCCGGCCGCCTGCTCCGTTTCCGCGCGCAGCCCGGCGGTCTTGGCCACCCACACGTCCCTGATCCTGCCGCCACGGCCATGGTCGATCAGCACGCAGACCGCGTGCTGCTTGTCGCCGTAAGAGAAGGTCATGGTCAGCGACTCCTCGCGGCCGCCGACGTCGGCGTAGTGCCAGCAGTCACCGACCCGCGGGGAGCCGATCATGACCGCCCACGCGGGGTCGGCCACGCCGTGACCGCGGACCCGGGCCGCGGCCTGCCCGGCGGCGGCCCGCAGGGCCGGCGAGCCGACCGCCGCGAGGACCCGCAGCAGGGCGAG
>JASHYW010000045.1 GCA_030042885.1 Streptosporangiaceae bacterium
GGTCGGCGAGGTGTTCGTCACCGCGACCGGGACCTGCGACGTGATCGGCGCCGCGCACATCGCGGTGATGCGGGACGGCGCCATCCTGGCCAACGCCGGGCACTTCGACACCGAGATCGACGTGCGGGCGCTGGCGGGGCTCGCGGCCGCGGTCCACCGCGACGTCCGGCCGCACGTGGACGCCTACGAGCTGGGTGACGGCCGGACCGTGCTGCTGCTCGCGGAGGGCCGGGTGGTGAACCTCGTCGCGGCCGAGGGCCATCCTCCGGAGGTGATGGACCTGGCGTTCGGCATCGAGGCACTCGCCCTGGCCTGGCTGGCCACCAACACCGGTAAACTCCCGGCCGGCGTGCACGGGGTCCCGGCGGACCTCGACGCCGAGGCGGCCCGGCTGGTGCTGGCCACCACGGGCACGTCGATAGACGCGCTCACCCCGGCCCAGCAGGCCTACCTGGAATCCTGGCGCATCGGCTCCTAGCGCGCACCCGCGGGCAGCTGCTGCTCGCCGGCCGCCGGCGCCGGGATCTCGATGGGCTGGCCCGCGGCCCCCTCCGTGGCCGGCCGGGTCAGCAGCAGCCACCCGATCAGCCCGATCGGGTACACGAAGTATCCCCACCTGGTGGCGGGGGCCAGCGTGAACATGACCGCGAGCCCCAGGGCCAGGCGCCAGGCCGCGCCCCGGGCGCCGGTGGGCGGGCGGGCGATGATCCACACCGCGAAGCCGGCCCCGGCGGCCAGCAGCAGGCCGACCGCGGCCCAGTGGCCGGGCATCCCGGTATCGGCCAGCAGGTGCCCGGGCAGCGGGCTGGCCGCCGGGGTCTTGTGCGGGGTCAGGCCGAGCGGGAACAGCACAGTGTTCTGCAGGAACGCGTACGGGTCGGCCAGGGCCGCGGGAGCCATCAAGGCGGCCAGCAGGCCCGCCGCCAGGATCGTGGCCGCCAGGAAGCGCCAGGCGGACCTGGCCCCGTCACGCGCGGCCAGCATCGCGGTGAATACGGGGACCGCCGGCCAGGCGGTCGCCTTCATGGCGCACGCGACCCCGAGCGCGGCGGCGGCCCGGATCAGCGCCGACGGCCGGGCGATCAGCGCCAGGGTGAGAAACATCAGCGCGATGACCGGCGGGTCGGTGATGCCGACCGCCAGCGGGAACGCGATGACCGGGGAGGCGGCGATGAACACGGTGGACAGCATGACGTTGCGGCGGCAGTCCTCGCAGTGCCGGTGCGGTGCCGCGATGGTGAACGCCGCCCAGATCAAGGCGATCGACACCGCCGTCAGCCATACTCGCGGGTCGGCGAGCAGGCCGGTCGCGCCGAGCGCCTTCGGCAGGCCGAACACCGCCATGACCGGCATATACGGGTTGTAGGACAGCCAGGTGTCCAGTTGCCCCGGTGGCAGGTACGGCGTGCCGTGCTGGAGCAGCAGGGTCGCCGACTGCGAGATGACACGAACCTCAGGCGTCGGTGCGACCCTGGTGGCCAGCCATATCAGCGGCGCAGCCAGCGCGCCGGCCAGCGCCACCAGCAGCGGCACGATCACCGGCACGTTCTTGTGCCGGGTGAGCCAGAGAACGAGAGTCGTCACCCCGTAGCCGGCCGCCGCCCAGATCGCCCAGGTCCGGTCCGCGTGCCCGGTATCAACGGCCAGCGCGGTCGCGTAGACCGCGAAGGCCCCATTCGCGATCAGCAGCCGCTTGCGGCTCAGCCAGTGCTGGTGGACTGGCGCTGGGTGATGGTCTTCTCGCTGCGTGTGTTCCACTGTGCCGGTACCCGCCCGTCCACGCGATTTCCCCTGATACCTATTCAGCTGTTTGCCAAGCAGAAACGGTAAAACTGCCCCCGAAGCAGGTTATTAAGCGTATCACCAGGAGTTACTAAGCTTGGTTTCGGCACCAATGAGGCGCGCACTGCTAGGGCAGCTTCCAGTCGATCGGCTCGGTGCCGCGCTGCTGGAGTAGCTGATTAGCTCGGCTGAACGGGCGCGAACCGAAGAATCCGTTCGCCGCCGAATACGGACTCGGATGTGCCGACTCGATGCGGTCGATGTCACTGAGCAGCGGCGCCAGGGTCCGCGCGTCGCGTCCCCACAAGATCGCCACCAGCGGCTCGCCACCCACCCGCCCGGCACTTTTTCTCGCCGCCAGCGCCCGGATGGCCTGCTCCGTCACCTCCTCCCAGCCCCGGCCCCGGTGCGACCCGGGCTTGCCGGGCTGAACGGTGAGCACCCGGTTCAGCAGCAGCACGCCTCGTTCGCTCCACGGGGTAAGGTCCCCGCAGGCCGGGGTCGGATAGCCGAGGTCGTTGGAGTATTCGCGGAAGATGTTGACCAGGCTCGGCGGCAGCGGCCGAACGTCGGGTCCGACGGAGAAGCTCAGGCCAACGGCGTGCCCCGGGGTGGGGTAGGGATCCTGGCCGACGATCAGCACGCGCACGCCGGTGAAGGGCTGCTTAAACGCGCGCAGCACGTTCTCACCCGAAGGCAGGTACCGGCGGCCGGCCGCGACCTCGGCCCGCAGGAAGTCTCCCATCGCGGCGATCCGGCCCGCGACCGGCTCGAGCGCTTCCGCCCATCCCGGGTCGATGATGTTGCGCAACGGCTCCGCCATGGGCAGCTACTTTAGCCCCGCCCGGGTCCGTCCCATAAGGCCAGAACCTTTTGACCGAACGAATCGCGGTATCACGGTCCGGACATGTCCTTCTGGCCTTCCTCACGGTGCGTCGTGCCGGAGGCGCGCCAGAAGACACAGCGCTTGGTCGTGCCGGAAGGCGCGCCAGAAGACACAGCGCTTGGTCGTGCCGGGAGGCGCGCCAGGAAGCGTCGTGCCGGAGGCGCGCCAGGAAGCACTGCGGAAGGCGGGTCCTCGGCGCCGGGACACCGCCGCGGCCCTCCGGGTCCTCACGGTGTTGGGCCCGGCGCCTGCGGCATCCCCGGCCAGGCGCGGGTCACCGTGCGCCCGCGGCTCGTCACGGCTGCGGCGAACGCGGCGGCATCGCGGGGCGCGGCGGCGGCCAGGTCGTTGTTGAAGTAGACGTAGACGTCGCCGTCCGCGCCCCAGGTAGCCACGATCCGGTCGGCCCACCCGCTCAGCGCGGCCTGGCTGTACCGGGGCCACGGTACGCCCTCGCCTTCGTGCAGCCGCAGGTAGCCCCAGTCGGCCGTCCGCCACAGCGGCGTGACGGCGGCCCCGGCCCGGTCGGCCCAGCACAGCGCGGCGTTCCGGTCGGCCAGCACGTCTTTCACCTCGTCGCTCCACCACGACTCGTGCCTCGGTTCGACCGCGATCCGCACCGTCGGCGGGAACTGGCGCAGGCACTCGGCCAGCAGCTGTGGGGCGGCCCGCAGGTCCGGCGGAAGCTGCAGCAGCACCGGCCCGAGCCGGCCGCCGAGGCCGGCCGCCGCGTCTAGCAGCCTGGTCACCGGCCCGGCCGGATCACGGAGCCGTCGCACGTGGGTCAGGTAGCGGCTGGCCTTCACGGTCATGACGAAGTCGCCGGTGACCCGGTCTCGCCAGCTCGCGAAGGTGTCCCGGGACGGAAGCCGGTAGAACGTCCCGTTGTTCTCGACCGTAGCGAACTGCGTCGCGTAGTACTCCAGCCACCGCCGCTGCGGCACCTGCGGCGGGTAGAACGCGCCGCGCCAGTCCCGGTATTGCCACCCCGAGGTCCCGGTCATCACGCTCACCGGCGCCCCCTCAGCAGTCACTCAGGCATCGTGCAAGCCGGGTTTGATGTACACGGCTCTCGGAAAAGCTATAGCCGAACGGGTGTCGCGTAGCAGGAAAATGAGGGTAGCCTGCGTCCACGCAGAGTTAATCACATAGAACGATGAGGTCCATGAAGGGACGTGTGCTGGTCGTCGACGACGACGCCGCCCTCGCGGAGATGCTCGGCATCGTGCTCCGCGGCGAGGGGTTCGAGCCGACCTTCGTAGCCGACGGCGACAAGGCGGTAGAGGTATTCCGGGATTCCCGGCCCGATCTGGTGCTGCTGGACCTGATGCTGCCGGGCTCGGACGGAATTGACGTGTGCCGGCAGATCCGCGCCGAGTCCGGGGTGCCGATCGTCATGCTGACGGCCAAGACCGACACCGTCGACGTGGTGCTGGGACTGGAGTCGGGGGCCGACGACTACATCGTCAAGCCCTTCAAGTCCAAGGAACTCGTGGCCCGGGTGCGGGCCAGGCTCCGCCGGACCGACGAGCCCGCGCCGGAGATGCTCCAGATCGGCGACATCGTCATCGACGTGGCAGGCCACTCGGTGAAGCGGGACGGGGAGACCCTCAACCTCACCCCGCTGGAGTTCGACCTGCTGGTGGCGCTGGCCCGCAAGCCGCGGCAGGTCTTCACCAGGGAAGTCCTGCTCGAGCAGGTGTGGGGTTACCGGCACGCCGCGGACACTAGGCTGGTCAACGTGCACGTGCAGCGGCTGCGCGCCAAGATCGAGCGGGACCCCGAGCACCCCGAGATCGTTGTGACGGTCCGTGGTGTCGGCTACAAGGCGGGGCCTGGCTAAGTCCGGATTCAGATGAAGGCGGCAGCGCGACTCGAGGCTCGACGGCATGACTGGGTGACGGCCTTCCGCCGGCCGTCGTGGCGCCGCGCAGTCATCCGGCGGCTGCCCGACGGGGTGGGGCAGTGGCTGCTGGCCGCGAACCGGTGGCGGCGCCGTGCCGTCGCGCAGTTGCGCAGCCACTGGAACCGCTCGCTGCAGCTGCGGGTGGTCGGGACGACCCTGGTGCTGTCCGCTCTGGTCATCGCGCTGCTCGGCTTCTACCTGGTGCAGTTGATCGCGGCAGGGCTGCTGCACGACGCCGAGAACGCCGCGGGCTACCAGGCCGAGGCCGGCCGGGTGTCCGCCCTCGGCCAGGCCAGCCCGGCTGTCCTCAGCCCGCCGAACGGCGTGTTCGGCGTCGAGGACGCCGCGGAGACAACGGCCAGGACGCTCCAGGAGGCGAGCGGGAACACGGGCAGCTACCTGGTCTTCATCCAGCTGACCAAGGGCGGGCCCGCCGGCCTGCAGTGGGTCGGCCCGCCCAACGTCGACGTCTCGGCGACCATCCCGCAGGACCTGATCAATGACGTGAGCGGGGAGCAGAGTTCCTCCCAGTACGACAACGAGAACATCGCGTATCCGTGGGAGGAACCGACCACGCTGACCTACACCTCAGGGCCGGGCACCTCGGGTCCGGCCATCGCCGTCGGCGTGCCGCTCGGCACGTATTACCAGCTGTACTATGTGTTCCCGTTCATCCAGCAGCAGGCTTTCCTGGTGCTGGTGCAGCGGATCCTGGTCGGCGTGGGGGTGGCGCTTGTCGTCCTGCTGGCCGCGATCGCCTCGCTGGTCACCCGCTGGGTGGTGCTGCCGGTCCGGCGCGCGGCCCAGGCGGCGCAGCGCGTGTCAGCTGGCCACCTCGAAGAACGCATGCAGGTCCGGGGCACCGATGACCTCGCGGCGCTGGCCACCTCGTTCAACGACATGGCGGCCAGCCTGCAGGCCAAGCTGCGCGAACTCGAGGAACTGTCCCAGTTCCAGCGGCAGTTCGTGTCCGACGTCTCGCATGAGCTCCGCACGCCGCTGTCGACCATCAAGATGGCCGCGGACCTGCTGTACGAGTCCCGGGCAGGCCTCGACCCGTCCGGCGTCCGGTCCGCCGAATTGCTGCAGAGCCAGCTGGAGCGATTCGAGGCCCTTCTCGTCGACCTCCTCGAGATCAGCAGGTACGACGCGGGGGTGGCCACGCTGGAGGCCGAACTCGTGGACGTGTGCGACCTGGTGCGGCGCTCGGCCGATGACGCGCAGCAACTGGCCGAGCGCCGGGGCTGCCGGATCGAGTTCAGGCTGCCCGCGACCGGGTGCTTCGCGGAGGTCGACCGGCGCCGGGTGGAGCGCATCCTGCGCAACATCCTGGGCAACGCGGTCGAGCACGGCGAGGGCAAGGACGTGGTGGTCACCACGGCCATGGACAGCGACGCGGTCGCGGTCTCGGTCAGGGACTACGGCGTGGGGCTGCGGCCGGGCGAGGAACAGCGGGTCTTCGAGCGGTTCTGGCGGGCCGACCCGGCCCGGGCGCGCACCACCGGCGGCACCGGCCTCGGGCTGGCCATCTCGCTGGAAGACGCCCGGCTGCACGGCGGCTGGCTGCAGGCCTGGGGCGAGCCAGGCAAGGGCTCGGTGTTCCGGCTGACCCTGCCCCGCGTGGCCGGGCAGCCGCTGGTGGGCTCGCCGCTGCCGCTCGGCCCGGACGAGGCCGAGATCGCCGCCGGCCTGGCCGGGCCGGATCTCTACCCGGCCAGTCCGGTGTCTGGGGCGGTCTCGCATGGCTAGCCCGGCCTGGACCCGGGTACCCGGCCGCGTATGGCGGATGTGCCTGGTGACCGCCGTGGTCGGCTCCCTGGCGGGCTGCGAGGGCATGCCAAGCAGCGGACCGGCCGCCGAGTTCACCCCCAGCGCGCAGAGCACCCAGCCCGATAGCAACTTCAGCGTGCCGTACGCCTCGGGGCCTGGGCCGACCGCGTCTCCGCGGCAGATCGTGGAGGGATTCCTGGTCGCCAGCGGCAGCGACCCGGCCTATTCCGCGGTCGCCGGCGAATACCTGCTCGGCTCGGCCGCCAGGAACTGGAACCCGAGTTCGGTCACGGTGTTCGGCACGCTCAACGCGTCCGGCTCGGTCCCGATGCCGGCCGGCCCGCACGGCGCGCCCCGGGCCTCGGTGGCCGTCACGGGGTCGGTGCAGGCCGCGTTCACCGGCTCGGACCGGTATATCTCGGCGCAAGCTCCGGGTCAGGACACCATCACGTACCAGTTCGTCCTGGTCAAGGTCGACGGCCTGTGGCGCATCTCGAATCCGCCCCCGTTCCGGATGCTGTACGAGAACGACTTCCTGTACTACTACAAGGCGCAGGACCTGTACTTCGTCGACCAGTCGGACCAGGCGCTGGTCCCCGATCCGGTGTTCGTGCCGCTGGGCGGGACCCAGACGCAGCTGGTCACCGGCCTGGTGAACGCGCTCGCCGACAAGCCGGCCACGCCCTGGCTGGTCGGCGCGGCCGATACCGAGTTCCCGGCCGGCACCAAGGTCCTGCTGGTGAACGTGGACGGCACCACCGCCACGGTGGACCTCGGCGGCGCGGCGGCCAGCGCCAGCACCGCGACCCGCGAGCTGATCTCCGCACAGCTGGTCTGGACGCTCACCGGCTCGCCCGCCAGGCCGTCGAGCATCCAGTCGGTCGTGCTCGAGATCGACGGCAAGCAGTTCACGCCGCTCGCGTACTGCCCGGGCGAGCAGGTCCAGGGCTTCTTCCAGACCCAGGCCACCTACCAGTGCCTCAACCCGTACCTGTCGGCGCCGGCCAGCTTCTACTACGTCAACCAGGGGCAGTCGTGGTCGCGATGCGGCTCAGAATCGCAGGCCGCCCAGCAAGGATCGATCGGCGCGGTCCTCCCGCTCGTCAGCCGGACAGGAGCGTTCAACAGCCCGCAGTGCGCCACCGGCGGGTATGTTTCCGAAACGTCCCCGACCGCGCCCCCCGTGCAGCCGCCGGTGCTGCGGGCGGTCTCCATGGCCGCCGTGTCGCCTGACGGGAAGTACCTGGCCATCGTCCCACCCGGCAAGGACGCGCTCTATATCGGCAGGCTCTCGGGCAACGCCGCCTCGT
>JASHYW010000325.1 GCA_030042885.1 Streptosporangiaceae bacterium
CCCGGCTGACCGGACCAGGGATTACCGCGATGAGCTGGGATCGCGACGACAATCTGTGGGTGGCGCAAGGCGGCAACATCATCATGCTGCGGGCCACCGGCACCCGCTACGAACAGGCCAATTTCACCGGCGGAAACGTCACTGACCTGAGCGTCGCGCCCGACGGCGTCCGGATCGCGGTCATCGTGTCGGGCAGCGGGCCGGGCCGCGAGCTCGAAATCGGGGCCATCAACCAGAGCGCGCCGCAGGCCCCCGGTCAGCGCGTGCCCTCCCCGACCCCGTTGATCAACAGCGGCGCCCCCCTCGCCGCCAGCCTGACCGATCCGGCCGCGCTGACCTGGTACGGCGCCGATGACCTGGTCGTGCTCAACCAGGCCAGCACCGGGACCGCGCTGTGGGAGGTGCCCGTGGACGGGCAGCCGGCCACGGAATCGCAGACCCCCCTCGCGGGCATGATCTCGATTACCGCCGATGGTCCAGCGAACGTCCTGGTCGCCGGGCTATCCGGCAACCAGCTGGCCGTCTCCACGGGCCTGGAAGGCCCGTGGCAGACGCTGGACCAGCCCGGCCAGAACCCCGCCTACCCCGGGTGATGGGTCACTGGCGGTCTGCGTGGCCCGGCCATCCTGGGGCCGGTCTGAGCCAGCCGGCTTTGTTCCGGCCAGTTCCGCCCGACTGGGATTACGCGTCTGCGCCGCAGGGGAAGAAAAGGGCACGTAACCCCGCGCCGCTCGACGTCATGCAGCCGTTATGTAGCTACTAGCGATTGATCGCCTACATGTCCCTCCTGACATTCGCGCTCTGGCAAGCTAGCGTTCATGACATGGCACTCGCCCGGGCCCGTGGTTGCGCCGGGCGTGTCTTCCGTCCCGGGAGTCACGTCAGGCAAGCCGATGCCAGCCGCAGGCGAAACGGCCCACGTAAGGCGACTTCTCGTCGACTGATCACGGTGCGGCTTAGGAGTAAGCCCTGCCCCGCCGGGAGATACGGAGTCTCCCGGGCCGGGAGAAGGGCAGTAGTGGCCAGGGAAAGGCCGCGAACCCCTCAGCAGGCGGATGTGGGGTCGAAGACCAGGTCGGCCGGGCGAGTGCCGTCCTGCTCACTCGCGCCGGGCTCAGTCAAGCCGGTCGGGCCCTGCTCCATCAGACCGGGCGCAATCGGAGGGAAGGGGGATCGTGATGGAAATCATTGTCAGAGGGCGCCACATAACCGTCCCGCCGCGTTTCCGTCAGCACGCCGCCGCCAAGCTCGCCAAGCTCGAAAAGCTTGACCAAAAGGCGGTGCGGATCGATGTAGAGGTCTCCAAGGAACGCAACCCGAGGCAGTCTGACCGTCGCGAACGCGTCGAGCTGACGATACGGTCCCGCGGTCCCGCGATCAGGGCCGAAGCGGCCGCAGACGACAGGTATACGGCGCTCGATCTCGCCTTCGCCAAGCTCGAGTCCCGGCTCCGCCGGGCCTCGGATCGGCGCAAGGTCCGGCACGCCGGCACCGTCACGGTCCGGTCACCGGGAGCGCTGGCCGACGTGACCGCCGCGGGCTCACCGGCCGCCGGGACTCTGGCCGCGCCGCTGGCCGGGTCCGCGCCCGCGCTCAACGGCAATGCGGCGCCGCGCAGCGAGGAGCTGGACGGCTCGGCCGGCGGGGCGGAGGCCGACAGCCGCATGGTCCCCATCCAGATGGAGGGGGACGGGCCCCTGGTGCTCCGCGAGAAGGTGCACGCCGCCAAGCCGATGACGATCGACCAGGCCCTGCTGGAAATGGAACTCGTGGGCCACGACTTCTACCTGTTCCATGACAGCGAATGCGACCGCTTCAGCGTCGTGTATCGCCGCCGTGGCTATGACTACGGGGTCATCCGGCTGGTGGAGGAGTAGTTCGCGGCGACGCAAGCCGGGCGGGCGGTACCCATTCAGAGGTTCGGGTCATCCAGATTCCCGTGACGGTTCCCGCCGCCGCGGCCTGCAGCGGCCGCTCGCGTGGGCCGATAGGCCCACGCTCGCTAGTCGCTATCTGGATGACCTCGCGGTGTGTCATGCAAAAGTTCGCGTTATGCAAAGAACCCGCTGCGGTTGCCGGCCGTGCCACCTGCACCGGCCACTCGCGCAGGCCCAGAAGGCCTGCACTCGCGAGCCGGCTTTGCCTAACGCTCACGAGGCCCGGCTTGCATCGCGGGCTCAGGTCGGCAAGAGTCTGATGACATGACGTTGGTGCCGGGCGAAGGTCGGCCTGGCTGCCGGGTGAGGCAGAGGCGGGCGACGGTACCCGAGGAGGCAACGAATTGAGCGCCATGGGCGACCCAGCGGTGACTGCTGCTCCGCAACCGGACGGCGGGGAGCGCCCCGAGCCGATCCGGGTGCTGATCGCCGATGATCATGCGCTGTTCCGGCGCGGCCTGGAGATGGTCCTCGAGGAGGAGGACGACATCGAACTGGTCGGACAGGCCAGCGACGGGGCCGAGGCCGTCGCCGTGGCCGGGGAGTCGCTGCCCGACGTGGTGCTCATGGACATCCGGATGCCGAAGACCAGCGGCATCGAGGCCTGCCGGACGACCAAGGAGGCCGCGCCCAGCGCCAAGATCGTGATGCTGACCATCAGCGACGAAGAAGAGGACCTGTTCGAGGCGATCAGGGCCGGCGCCAGCGGCTACCTCCTGAAGGACATACCGCTGGATGAGGTCGCCGAGGCGGTGCGCGCGGTGCACGGCGGCCAGTCGCTGATCAACCCGTCGATGGCGGGCAAGCTGCTCAGCGAGTTCGCCACGCTGGCCAAGCGCGACTCCGAGGAGGAACGGGCGCAGCACGTCGCCGCGCCCAAGCTCACCGACCGTGAGATGGAGGTGCTCAAGCTCGTCGCGCGCGGCATGAACAACCGTGACATCGCCAAGGAGCTGTTCATCTCGGAGAACACGGTAAAGAACCACGTCAGGAACATCCTGGAGAAGCTCCAGATCCACTCCCGGATGGAAGCGGTGATGATCGCCGTCCGGCAGAAGCTGATCGAGTTCAGTTAATTCCCCGCTCGCTCTGTTTTCTCACGCTCGCCTCCGAGCCGCCTCTAGGCGCCGCCTTCCCTCCTCGCTTCTTCGTCGCTCGTCAGTCCAGGCGGCGCCGGCGCCCTTTGGCTCGTGGGGGAGTCCAGGCGGCGCCGGCGCCCCTTGGCTCGTGGGGGCCCCATCAGCTCGCCTGAGCTAGTGCTGCCAGCAACCGGGGGGCGTGCTCGGCGGGCTCGATTCGCTCCAGGCGCACGTCGTCGCAGCCGACCCAGCTGGCCGCCTCGCGCAGCGCCCGGGCCATCGGCTCGGCTGCGGCGGCCTTGTCCAGCGACACCCGGCGGGCGACCAGGGTTGTCCCGTCCCGGGCCGGGTCGACCCGGCCCACCAGGCGTCCATCCGCGAGCAGCGGCATGGTGAAGTAGCCGTGGACCCGCTTGTGCTTCGGCACGTAGGCCTCGAGGCTGTGCTCGAAGCCGAACATCCGCAGCGTCCGCTTGCGGTCCCACACCAGCGAGTCGAACGGCGACAGCAGCGCCACGCGGTTCCGGCCCCGGCTTCCGGCCCCGGCCAGGGCCGCCGGATCCGCCCAGCCCCTGACGCCCGCCGCTGACGGCCTGGCGCGGCTCTTCCCGGCCCGGGCCGTTGCGGGCCGGGCCGGCTCCCCGGCGATG
>JASHYW010000326.1 GCA_030042885.1 Streptosporangiaceae bacterium
GGCCCGGTCGAATGGTGCAGGCCGGTTCCGCAGGCGGAGGCACATGCCCTCGCGGAGCACTATCCCGAGCTGACGTTGCGAACCGAGCCGGCGCACCGGGAGGCGTTCGTCGCGCTGCCGGTTGGTCCGGGTGGGACATCAGCGGTGCACTTGCAGCTCGCTGTCGAGTCACTGCAGGCTTGGGCGCAGGAGCAGGAGCACGAGGGTGAGCGTCTTACCCTCACGCCCGACGACCTCGGCCTGCGCATCACCTATCTCGCGACCGGGGCCGTCACCGAGACGAGTGCCCCCGACTGCGACCTCGCCGTCCCGTTCGCATAAAGCGATGATCAAAGCCCACGGCCTGGTCAAGCGCTACGGCTCCACCATGGCCGTCAACGACCTGTCGTTCTGCATCCGGCCCGGCATGGTCACCGGCTTCCTCGGCCCGAACGGCGCCGGGAAGACCACCACCATGCGGATGATCCTGGGCCTGGACGCGCCGACGCAGGGGTCGGTAACCGTCGGCGGGCGCAGCTACCGCGACCTGCCGGCGCCCATGCGCGAGGTGGGCGCCCTCCTGGACGCCAGGGCGCTGCACGGTGGCCGCCGGGCCCGCGACCACCTGCTGTGCCTGGCCCACAGTAACGGCATCCCCCGCGGCCGGGTGGACGAGGTGCTCCGCATCACCGGTCTGGAGAGCGTGGCCAGGCGCCGGGCGAAGGGCTTCTCGCTGGGCATGGGCCAGCGGCTCGGCATCGCCTCGGCGCTCCTCGGGGACCCGGCCGTGCTCATCTTCGACGAGCCGGTGAACGGCCTAGACCCCGACGGCATCTGCTGGGTCCGGACCCTGATGCGGGCGCTCGCGGCCGAGGGCCCCGCCCAGGTCTTCAAGATCCCAGATCTGCTGGAGCGGGTCAGCCAGCGGCACGTCGTTGCCTTGAACTTATGCCGTCAGAGCGGGTGAAGGAAAGACGGACCGGTCATCTGGGGCGCGCATGATGACGTTGGCATCGTGCCTTCCGTGTGCATCTGTCAATCCCAGGCGGGAGGGATCGATTGCATGCCTTGCGTACAAGATCACCAGGCTAGGCCTGCGCCACGGCACGAAAAGGTCCGGGCCGACGTCGGCTGACGCTACGATCGGGCGGTCCGGTGTACTTACCAGGTCCGCGCGAACGGCTACGTCAACCGGGGAGTTCAGGCTGTAGTAATACTGCTCTGAGCCTCCCGGGCCCGGATATTCGGCAAGGAAGCGATCGAGCAGGGGCTCCCGGCGAGGCGCCCAGCGGCCGTGCCCTGATCGGTCGACAAGCTTCAGGTCGTACAGGTGATGAAGTATTTGCGTGGCTCGCGGTTGCGAAATACCGGCCCGGGCCGCCAGGGCCGTCGCCCCGGGTTCCTCATCCTCGCCGCCACTGAAGCCCACGAGCGTGCGGATGACCGCGAAGCTGCCCGATCCACGCGGCAGAGACTTCCGCTTGGGCGCTGGCGCGGTAGAGGTGCGCCGCTGGCGAAGCAGAAGCCCCGGCGCGCGCAGGTCGAAATTCCCCTCGGCGTCTGCCCAGGACCAATCAGCTTTGGTCAGGATCGACCCGAGAGGTTCCGAGATGAAGGGCGCTACTAGCAGCGGATGCCCTCGCCGGGCCAGTTCGTGCCATGACCGCCGGAGCCGCTCTATCTCATGTGGATACGGCGCACGGCTCTTGGCCTGCACGGCAAATTCCACGCTGCGGTCGCCCGCAACCACGGCAAGGATGGCACCGGTTCCGGCGTCTACCCCGCCAGCCGGGGTGAGGTCTTCAACCCGCTACGACATGCACCGGGACGCCGGACAGAAAAGTGGTGGCGTGGACGTGCCCCAGGTCATGCAGGTGCGCGGGGTAGCTGATCCTTCAGGGGCAATAAGGCAGGCCCAGTGAGGACCTAAGCCCCTGACCCGGCCTGGCATCCCTGGCGGTATGCCTGGGGTGGAGGTGGGAACTGTGATCACCGTACTTACCGTTGATGCAGCACTCCAGCACGTCTGCGCGATCTTCCGCGAGCAGGCTGACCGGGGCGATATCACTCCTGCCGAGCGGGACCTGCTGATAGATGGCGCCATTCTGCTCGCCATGTGCGTCGACGACCTGGCCTGGGATGGCCGCGTCGGCGCGCACTCCGGCTGGCCAGAAGGGGCGCGACCGGGACCGGTTGGGCGGCACGAACGACACGCGATCGCGGTAGCCGCCTGAACGGACGCCCGTCCGGGTGCTACTGGGTAGCGTGCCCGCTACTTGCCCGACCGGATGAGCGATCGCGGTAGTCACGGTCACCTGCGGGCAGTGCGCGGACAGGCCCGCAGGTCATCGAATCTGCCGGTGACAGGTAAGCAGCGCCACAGCCTTCCCAAGCTGATACTCCAAGTTCTGAGCCCGATCCTCGCAGCATGGGCCATTCGCGTGACGTAGCGCAGCCGTCGATCGAGCCGACGAGCGTCACCGCAGGTCACAGATCAAGGCCGATCCGAGCTGTGGCGGTCTGTAGAACCGTCGGCCCTGACGCCGGGTCCGCTTGCGGGCGCGGATCCGTGTCATCAGCAATGTTTACGCACAGTAGCAAGATGGCGGGGACGCAGGGCCTCGGGCGTGGACCGGTTCGTGGACCGGGTCGCCGGATAGTCCCAGCGCCGCGAGTGCCATCCGTGCGATGACCCGTGCTATCGGCGCCGCCCTAGGGCTGTACCTGTGGCTGGTGGCGGTCACCGGCGTGCGCCGCGGCGAGCTGTGCGGCCTGCTGATCCGCGACATCGACCTGAACCGGGGCCTGGTCCACGTCGCCTTCAACTACGTCGTCCGCGGCGGACAGCACGTCCGCAAGGACACCAAGACCCACCAGGACCGCTGGCTCGCCATCGACCCGGACACCTGCGCGCTCATCGAGAACTACCTGGACGAGATCCGGGCCGGGCTGGCCGCGGCCGGCGTCGAGCTGCGAGATGACGCGTACCTGTTCTCCAACGAGCCAGCCCACTCCCGGCCGTGGAACCCGGACTGGGCCACGCACAAGGTTGCCGAGGCTGCAGATGCGGCCGGGGTGAAGCTCGACATCAAAGATGCCATGTGGGAGGGACCTCCCCGGCGTCGGTCGTAGCAGCATCTACGACATGCGGGCTTGGGGAACAGGTCCCGTGTCCCAATTTTTCGATAGGAGCTCGAGGAGGTCCCTCATGAGCATCGTAGGCGCATTCGACGTGCACCGCCGCCAGCTCACGTTCGAGTACCTGGACACCGGCACCGGGGAGCTG
>JASHYW010000327.1 GCA_030042885.1 Streptosporangiaceae bacterium
ATCGCCGAACTGAGGCATGCCATCCACCGCGAGCCCGAGATCGGCCTTGACCTGCCGAAGACGCAGCAGAAGGTGCTCGCTGCCCTGGACGGGCTGCCGCTGGAGGTCAGCACCGGCCAGGGCCTCAGTTCGGTGACCGCGGTGCTGCGCGGCGGCCGGTCGCGGGCTTCCGGCGGTCCGGTGGTGCTGCTGCGCGGCGACATGGACGCGCTGCCCGTCACCGAGGAGACCCACCTGCCGTACGCGTCAGTGATTCCCGGCGCGATGCACGCCTGCGGTCACGACCTGCACACCGCGATGCTGGCCGGCGCCGCGCGGCTGCTGTCGGCCCGGCAGGCCGACCTGCCCGGCACGGTGGTCTTCATGTTCCAGCCCGGCGAGGAAGGCTACGCCGGCGCCAGGCACATGATCTCCGAAGGCCTGCTCGAGGCGGCGGGCGAGCGCCCGGTCGCGGCCTTCTGGCTGCACGTGACCTCGAACCGGCTGCCGTGCGGGATATTCTCCACCAGGGGTGGCGCCATGCTGGCCGCCGCCGACCAGATCACGGTCACCGTGCACGGGCGCGGCGGGCACGCCTCCACCCCGCACCGCGCCGCGGACCCGATCGCCGTCGCCTGCGAGATGGTGACCGCGTTGCAGACGCTGGTCACCAGGAAGTTCGACGTGTTCGATCCGGTCGTGATCACGGTCGGCAGTTTCCACGCAGGCACGACCGACAACGTGATCCCGGACCAGGCCAAGTTCTGGGCCACGGCCCGCTCGTTCAGCCGCGAGTCGCGCGGCGCGCTGGCCGAGATGGTGCCGCGGCTCATCGGGGATATCGCCCGCGCCCACGGCCTGACCGCCGAGACCGACTACTCCGCCGAATACCCGGTGACCATCAACGACGCGGCCGAGGCGCGGTTCGCGACGGAGATGATAGCCGCGGTGTTCGGGGTGGGGCGCGGCGAGACGGCCGAGTTCCCGATCGCCGGGGCCGAGGACTTCTCCTTCGTCCTGGAGCAGGTGCCGGGGGCGTTCGTCATGCTGGGCGCCTGCCCGCCAGGCGAGGACCCGGAGACGGCGCCGGCCAACCACTCCGCGGTCGCGGTCTTCGACGATGCGGTCCTGGCCGACGGCACCGCCCTGTACGCCGAACTGGCCCTGCGCCGCATGGCCCTGGGCTGACCACGCGGTGCCGGGCGGGCCATCGCCCGCGCCGCGGCGCGACCCGGCGGCTAGGCTGCCTCGTCCGCGATGGCCTGGCGGTACAGCTGCTGGACCTGCTCGCCCAGGTACGGGCTGTAGGAAATGGCCTCGGTGCTGCCGCCCTCCTCGTAGCCGCCGAGCACTCCCACGATGGTGCCGGTCCGGGTCCGCGAGTCGAAGTGGGTGACCCACGGGCTGCCGCTGGTGCCGCCGGTGAAGCCCGCGCACTCGAACCGCAGCTGGGACGGGCTCTGCTCGGACGTCCAGTTGTCGCAGGTGACCGGGGCGTCGGCGCTGGCGGGGTAGCCGGTGACCCGCACCAGGTTCCGGTATCCGGGGTCGATGCCGAGCTGGCTGGCGCCCAGCACCTCTTCGATGTTCTTCCCGTCTTCGGGCTTGAGCACGATGAAGGCGATGTCGAAGTCGGGATCGGAGGAGTTCATCCACTGCGGCGCCACGATCAGCTGCGCTGGTGTCCAGATACCGTTGGGCGCCTGCCCGTCCAGGTATCCGGGGATGAACACGATGTCCTGGCGATAGCTGCCGCCCTTCCCGCCGTGGATGCAGTGCGCGGCGGTGATCAGCAGGTCATGTCCCGGGCTGGCCACCACGCTGGCCGTGCAGAAGTGGTTACCGCTGGCGTCATGGTCGAACAGCGCCCCGACGCGCAGGTTCTCCTCGGACGGGGGCGCGGTGGCCGGCTTTCCCAGCTGGTACCCGGGCGGCCGCCACGGCGTGGCGCCGAGCAGCCTGGACTGGGTCCAGTAACCGGCCGCCCCGGTTGCGGGCGGATGGCTCGCCGCCGGTGCCGACGAGCAGCCGGCCGCCGCCGCCACGGCGATCACGGCGGCCAGCGCACGCAGCCTCAGGCAGGCCCTCATGTACTGCAGCATGCGCCCGGATCGCGTCAGAGGCTGGCCACGTCGGCCTGCTTGGCCCGGACGGCTTCGGCGGCGGTGCGCAGGGCGGCCAGCTCGGCCTCGGTCAGGTCGCGCTCGACCACCCGGCGGACGCCGACCGCGCCGATCTCGGCCTCCACGCCCAGGTAGACGCCGGAGATCCCGCACTGGCCGTCCACCCAGGCGCAGACCGGCATGACCGCGCCGGAGTCCTCGGCCACCGCCCGGGCCATCCGGGCCGCGGCGGCGGACGGGGCGTAGTACGCCGAGCCGGTCTTGAGCAGCGCGACGATCTCGCCGCCGCCGTTCCTGGTGCGGGTGACAAGCTGCTCGATCTCGCCGGAGGGCAGCAGGCCGGACAGCGGCTGGCCGTCCACCGTGCAGGCCGAGGGGACCGGCACCATCGTGTCGCCGTGCGAGCCGAGGGTCAGCGTGCGCACCGAGCCGACCGGGACGCCGAGCTTGTCCGCCACGAAGTAGGAGAACCTGGCCGTGTCCAGCATGCCGGCCTGGCCCATGACCCGGTGATGCGGGAAGCCGGACACCTTGGCGGCCAGCGCGGTCATCTCATCCAGCGGGTTGGACACCACGATCAGCACCGCGTCCGGCGCATACTTGGCGACGTTCTCCACCACGTTCCTGACGATCTTGGCGTTGACCTCGATCAGGTCCATCCGGCTCATCCCGGGCTTGCGCGGCAGGCCCGCGGTGACGATCACGACGCCCGACCCGGCGATCACCTCGTAGCCCTCGCCCGCGGGGCCCGTGGTCTGGCCGGTCACCTTGGTCTCGAACCCCTCGACCGGCCGCGACTGGTTCATGTCCAGCGCCAGCCCCTCGGGCTTGCCCTCGATGATGTCGGTGAGCACGACCTCGTCGAAGATGTCGTACTCGGCGAGCCGCTGCGCGGTGGTCGAGCCGTAAAACCCGGCGCCGACGACGGTGACCTTGCCCTTACGTGCCATCCTGCAACTCCTTCATCTATGAATCCGCGCCGGCAGCCGGCGCGCCGAGGGTCTTGCCGGGGGCACGCACCACTGTCCGTTCGGAAAATTGATTTTTAAAAATTCACCGCCTTGCGCAGGTTAGTGTCCAGCGCGGCGAGGAAATCCTGGGTGGTCAGGTACGGGGTGCGTGAGCTGATGAGCAGGGCGAGATCCTTGGTCATCTTGCCGTCCTCGATCGTGTGCACGCAGACGTCCTCCAGCGTGCGGCCGAACAGCGCGACCTC
>JASHYW010000328.1 GCA_030042885.1 Streptosporangiaceae bacterium
CGGCCAGCGCCGAGATCCCCGCGTATGCTCCCGCGGACCGCTCACGGGCCCATGCCGCCCCCGGTCCCGCTGCTCAGGCCGGGACGCGGGCCAGGCACGCCGCAGGGAATCCGCTTACGCCCGATCCGGAACTCCCCGGCGGGTACAGCCCTGGGCCCGTGATGAGCGCAGAACCCCGTGCTGACGAGGGCGCCTCCCCTCGGGCGGTGACCGGTGCCGCCGCCGCGGGTCCCCCGCCCGGCGCACCCAGGCGGTCGCGGGGAGGCCAGCACGCGGCGCGGCACGGCAAGCCTTCGCGGCGCTGGCGTGGCCGCCCGGCGGGACGACGCGGGGCTGGCTCGCCCGAAGTCGTTCAGCCGCCGGCCATGATGGCCCCGGGCACCGGCGGGACGTCACGGGATCGCACCCTGGAGAACCTCGGCCCCCACCCCGGAGACGATTCCGGCGACGTGCCCTCCTGGGCCGCCCCTGACCCCGCGGCGACCGACCCGCGGCCGCCCTGGGAACTGGGTGACCGGCCATGAGACCTGTCCACCTGGTCCCCGCCGCGGTGGTGCTACTGGCCCTCGGCGCGATCGCAGCCGCCGCGCAGTTCGGCCGGCCCGCGGCGACGGCTCCGAGCCAGGCCGTCATGCCGCCGGGCCAGGCGGCGGTGACGTCCGCGGCCCGGGCCTGCCCTCCCGTCCCGGGCGGCGGATCGGGCACGGTCGCGTTCATCGCCGGGCCGTCGTCATCGTCATCCGGGCCGGCCGCAGGGTCCGGGCAGGCCGGCGGGTCAGGGCACGCTGAGCTGGCGCCCCTGCCGCTAGCCGGGGCTGAGCTGCGCGCCGCCAGCCCCATCAGCCAGGAAATCCCTGGCGTGCTGCAGATGCTGACCATCCCGGCCGCGCAGAGCGCGAGCAAGAAAAGCACCCAGGTCCTCCAGGGCTGGTCGGTGACCGCGACCGGCACCATGGCGCAGGCCATGGAGGCCGAGGTGACACAGAGTCCTGGCCTGGCCACCGTCCGCTGCAGTGAGCCCGGCTCAGACATCTGGTTTGCCGGGCCGGGACAGCAAGGCGGTGCGTCCCAGATCCAGCTGGACCTGATGAACATCGACGCACTCGCGGCAAGCGTGGACGTCAGCGTCATGACCGATGCCGGGCAGGTCCAGGCCGGGAACGCCGCCGGGATCACGGTTCCGCCGCACCAGACGGTTACCGAGTCCCTTTCCTCCCTGGCCGGCGGATCCAGCGTGGTGGCGATAGAGGTGCGGACCAGCATCGGCCGGGTGGCCGCCGACGTCTCGGAAGGCTCCTCCCACGGCGGGACGGCCAGCTGGCTGCCCAGTGCGGCAGCGCCGTCGACTCATCTGGTCATACCGGGCGTGCCGCCGTCCGGCAGTCCCGCCGGACTGTACATCGTCGTCCCCGGCAGCTCGGATGCCAGGGTGAGCGTGCTCGCCGTCACCCCGCAGGGGCCATACCCCCCGTTCGGCACGCAGACCGAGGACCTGCCGGCGAACTCGGCCTCATACGTGCCTCTCACGCCCCTCGGCGGCACCGCGGCGGCGCTGGAACTCACGGCGAATGTGCCGGTCACCGCGGCGGTGCTGGTGCCAGGCAGCGGCCTGGGGGCCTTCACCGCGGCCACCGGGCCCATCAGCGAGCAGGCGATCGTGGCCGGGAACTCCACCGGCTCCGGCCTCGACGCGACCATCGTGCTGTCAGCCCCCGCCGGGGCGGCCCGGGTCCGCCTGACGGAGATGGCTGAGGCCGCGGCCCCCGGCCGGAGCGCGAACGGCACCGGCGCGACCGCCAGCGAGGTCGTCTCGGTCCGGGCCGGGCACACGCTGACCGCGCGGATCTCGGCCCCGCGGGGCGCCAGGGGAGAAACGGCGTTCGCTGTCGTGATCACCCCGTTGCCCGGGTCGGGCCCGGTGTACGCCGCACGGGTGGAAACGCAAGCCCAGAACACCGTCGTGTCCATCATCCCGGCCGTCAGCGCGCTGACCACGATCAGCCTCCCGCCCGTCCGCGACTCCTACGACGCTATCTCCCCCTGATCCCAGCCGGAATGCGAACGCACTGACAGAACGAGTGCACCCCCGGGGGACACATGGCCGCGGTCAGCGTGCGGCCCAGATCCCGCCGTCGACCGGGATGACGGCGCCGGTCACGTACGCCGCCCCGCGCCCGCTCAGGAACACCGTGACGCCGGCCATGTCGTCGGGCCGGCCGATGCGCCCGAGCGGGGAGGAGGCCGCGATCTGGTCGCCGAGGGCGGCCAGGGTGGCCGCCATCATCTTGGACTCGAACGGGCCCGGGGCCACCGCGTTGACGGTGATGTGCCGCGGCCCGAGCTCGCGGGCCAGCACCCGGGTGAGCTGGTGCAGCCCCGCCTTGCTCGCCGCGTACGAGTAGGTGTGGAGCTCCGGCACCCGCAGCCCGTCGATGCTGCCCACGTTGATCACGCGGGCCGGGTCATCGGCGGTGCCGGCCGCCTCGAGCAGTGGCAGGAACGCCCGGATGAGGAAGAACGGCGCCTTGAGGTTCAGGTTGAGGACCTTGTCCCAGGCCGAGGCCGGGAACTCCGCCAGCGGCGCGCCCCAGGTGGCACCGGCGTTGTTGACCAGGATGTGCACCTGCTCCTCGGACTGGCCGACCTCGACGGCCAGCCGCACGCATTCCTCCTCGCGGGACAAGTCGGCCGGCACCGACAGCACGACGCCGTAAGCGGACAGCTCGGCCACGGCGGCCTGCCCCGCCTCCGGCTTACGCGAGCTGATGTAGACCGACGCCCCGGCCTGCAGCAGGCCGCGCGCCATCATCAGGCCGATCCCGCGGGTCCCGCCGGTGACGACCGCGACCTTGCCGGTGAGATCGAACAGGTCCACCAGATCCTCCGAGTCCGCCAGCGCACCCGGCCTGGCCGGTACACCACTCCGTCGAAGTCACCGTAGCCGGGATCGATGATCTCCGGGTCCACCCCGAGGATTTCGGCGAACTCCTCGATCGGCGCGGCCCAGTTGGTGCCGGCGTTATTGACCAGGATGTGCACGCATTCCTCGGACCGGGCGACCTCGGCGGCCAGCCGCCTGCATTCCTCCTCGCGGGACAGGTCGGCGGACACCGAAAGCACGGTGCCGTACTTCGACAGCTCCCCGACGGCGGCCTGGCCCGCCTCGGGCTTGCGGGAGCTG
>JASHYW010000046.1 GCA_030042885.1 Streptosporangiaceae bacterium
GCACGCCGAGCACCACCCCCACGATCGTGACCTGGCTGCCCGCGACCGTCCTGGTCGCGGCGAAGGCCAGGCACCCGCCGGCCCGCGAGCTTGAGCCGGTCTTGACCCCGACGATCCCATCGTGGCCGAGGGCGGCGTTGACGTTGTAGGCCAGCCCGGCGACCGGCAGCGTGACCTGCGGCATGGCCACGATCTGGCGGAAGGCCGGGATCTGCAGCGCGAGCAGCGTGAGCCGGAACTGGTCAGCCGCCGTGCTGACCGTGGCCGGGTCCGCCCCGCTGGCGTCCGCATACCGGGTCTGGCGCAGCCCGAGCGGGCGCGCCTGAGCGTTCATCTTCGCCACGAACGCCGCTACTGAGCCGGCGTCCCAGCGGGCCAGCAGGTCGGCGATGTTGTTGCCGGAGGGGATGAGCATCGCCTCCAGCGCCTGACGCTCGGTCAGCTTTTCGCCGGCCGTCACCCGGACGACCGACTGGCCCTGCCGCTGGTCGCTGGCGTAGGTCGAGGCGTCGGCCGTGGTCACGGTGATCGCCGGGCCAGACCCGCCCGCAGGTAGCGGATGGCCGCTCAGCACCAGGTACGCGGTCATGATCTTGGCCAGGCTCGCGATGGGAACCGGCTGGCTGCTGCCGTGCGTACCGAGCAGGCCGGTACCGGGCAGCCCGACGGCTGCCTCTGCCTGGCCGGGCCAGTCAGGGCGGGGCGCCAACCCGGGCAGGACACGCATGGTCGTCACCGAGGCCGCCAGGGTCATCGGGGGGACCGGGCGCAACAGCTGCCCGCCTACCCAGGCCACCGCGGCAACGACAATGACAGCGGCCGCGATCAGCACGCGTGACCAAAGCTTCCGGCTGCCGGCGCCAGCCCGGGGCCGCTTCGCATGGCGGCCGGTGCGCCGCGAGCGCATGGTCTTGCCGCTCACGGCCCGCGGCCGGAACTGCGTGCGGCGCATAACACATCACCGGAACAACCATCAGTCACCAGGTCCCGCTCGGCCCCAGCAGACTCACCAGGAGCTGCAGCGGCTTCACGGTCGGTAGCAACAATGCTACCGGCACCAGGGAACACCGCTGCCATCCCGCTCACCCGGCAGGCAAATCAGGTCATCCCGTAGGCGATGGAAAACAGCAGCGGCCGGTACTCCTCCTCCGCCGCGCCGGCCTCATCCGCGGACCCAGGCACGGAATCCCTCCCGCCAGCTCGGGTACCGCGGCTCCCAGCCGAGCTCTTTCCTGGCCTTGGCAACTAGCCTCACAAGGCGTGTGGCGCGGCACCACCGAGATCACGAAGGAGATAATCGGCCGCGGTGTCGGCTTGTAGGTCTCCACCAGGGCTCGCCAGCATGAGCGGGAACGGCCAGACTGGAGTATGTGGGTGCGCGTATCCGCCTTCCGCTGCGGGTATTGCTCCCGCTTGTTGCCGTGGGCCTGGCAGCGGCCGGGGCGAGCGCCGTGGGCATTGCCGGGGTATCGGCGGCGCGCGGGTACCTGATGCGGCAAGTGGACAAGAAACTGGTGGCGTGCGCGGCCGGCCTGCCGGGTCATCCCGTCGTGGCCGCGCCTGGCTCCGGACCTGTCGCCGGCCAGGCGCCGCCTGGTACCTGCGAGGTCGAGCTGCTGAGCCCGGGCGGGCAGCTGCTCACCACCGCGGTCCCCGGCGCCGCGGACGGCCCGGTCCTCCCGGCCGCCGGCTCGTGGCTGGCGGCGCACCTGGGGCGGCCGGTCACTGTGCCGGGGGCGGGAACCAGCGGCAGCTGGCGGGTGATCATCGAGGCGGTCCATTATCAGCCGCAGCGGATCTTGTACGTGTACGGCCCGGACGACGTGATGTACGTGATCGGCGGGCGGGCCGGTCATGGTCCCGCCGGCCTGCTGGTCATCATGGCCGGGCTGGCCGGGATCGGCCAGATCGCCGGGCGGGTCGCGGCCGGCTATGCCGCCGCCGCGGGTGTGGTGCTGGTGCTGCTGGGCGCGGCCGCGCTTGCCCTGGTGCGAGCCATCCTTGTGCCGCTTGGCCGGGCCGCCCGGCTCGCGGAGGTCACCACACACGCCGCGGGCGGCCAGCCGCGGGTGACCTCACGCCCGGGCGTGCAGGCCAGCGGGGCGCCGAGCCCGTGGCTGGCCGGGCTGACGCGCAGGATTGCCGAGCAGATCGGCGCCAGCCGCGCGGCCGAGGCCGCAGCGCAGCAGTCGGCGGCCGAGATGGCCGGGCACCTGGATGAGGTGGCCCTGGAACTGCGGACGTCGGTCAACGTGGTGCGCGGGTTCGCCGAGTACTACCGGCAGCGAGACACCCGGCCATCAGCTGGCCTTGACCGGATGATGGGACGGGTCGCCGAGGAGGTGGCGCGGATGGACGCGCTGACCCAACGGCTCGGTACGTCCTTGCCCAGCCGATCCACCGGGACCGGCCCCTTGCCGACCGCTAACCCGGACGATGACCGGCCTGCCCGGTCGGGCTGATCTCAGAGAACCGGTGGCCGCGGGTCGATGATGTCGGCTGCCTGCCGCAGCGCGCGGGCTATCCGCTCCCGCGGCCTCACCTTCTGCAGTTCCTCTACGAGGTCAGCGAGCAGATCGCGCAACGGCGTCAGGTCACGTACCCCAGGCTCGCCGTCGGTGTTCGCCACCCGTCCCGCCCTGGCCGCCTGTGCCATCTGGCGCGCCTGGTCAGCCAGGTGGCCGACGACCATGCCGCTCAGACGCGATCGCGCGGGCAACGTGGCGTCCTGGCCAGCATCCGGGCTGACCGGCGTCTCAGGAGTAGCACCTGGCTGCGGACCCTCAGACACCGCGATCACCCCGCTCCCCAGGTCTGGCCGACATGACGTGTACCGCAGGCGCGAACGATCCCCGCCTGGCTCCGTCCTCCATGACGATCACCTCTCACTCGCGGTTCCAGTCGTCCTGGCCACGTGCCGCTCCCGCTCTACTGGGAAACAGCGCCGTAGCTGATCATGTGGTGCATCTCCGCGCAAACCAGCTTCCGCAGCGTTCGCCGCAGTCACTATGCAGGTCACCGCTCCGGGGAGCGTCGCCCGATCGCTTAGGGTCAATTTCGATTCCCTGGCCACGCTAATCCCGCTTGACCTCGGCAGTCTCAGACGACAATCAGGCATACCACGATAATCACTTGATCGGCGTGGGTTACATCCAGGTCCTGGACCTGGCTAGGCGTCAGGCCCCCAGCGGCCGTCCTTTCCGGGCCGGGACGCCGAGGGCACATCTGCCGGTCTTCAGGCAGTGGCTCGTATCCTGCGGCATCGCAGCGGCACGCACATCACCCTGCCAGGATGACTCCTGCCCGCCCGGTGGCGCAGACGCCGAGGGGCAGCGGCCGCTGCGAGCTTGTGGTCGTAGTCTTCAACCCAGGAGGCGCAACGTCGCTTCGGCGCGTCATGAACTGAGGAGCTCCGGTGTCCGCTTCGCAGATCCAGGTGCGAGCACGAGCGACCGAAGATCGCCTGCTTCCCTGCGTCAATCGGCGTGCTGGGAGCGCAGCGGCGGGGGGTGTTCCAGGGCGGCGGCCACGTGGGCGATCGTCGGCGGATCATTGCCCCGCCGTTGGCAGTTGAGCGACGCCACCAGGATCGCGTCGTCCAGCGCTGCCGCCAGCTGGTCGGCCGGGCAGTGGCCCAGCGCCGAGGGCGCGTACCGGTCCCGCCCGATCAGTGATCCGATCAGCCCGGCGGTGAATGAGTCCCCGGCGCCCACGGTGTCGACCACCGTGATGTCGCGGGCGGGCCGGTGGAGGGCCAGGCCGTGTGCGGTGAACGCGTCGGCGCCGTTGGCCGAGCCGGTGATGACGACGACGGTCGCGCCCAGCCGGAGCCAGTGCCGCGCGACGTCGTCCGGCCGCTCGCCGGGGTACAGCCACGCGATGTCGTCCGTGCTGGCCTTGACCAGGTGCGCGAGCGGGATGGCGCGCTCGATCATGCGCTGGCCGTGACCGTGCTCCGCGAGCAGGCCGGGCCGGACATTGGGGTCGTAGCTGACCAGTACGTCACCGCGGCCGCGCAGGTGGTCAGCGAGCTGGAGGATCCTGGCGTCCCCCGGAGGTGTCCACGACGCGAGCGAACCGAAGTGGAGCACGGCGGTGTCGCCCGGAGCGCGGCCAATCTCCTCCGTCGTCCACTGCCAGTCCGCGGTGCCCTGGACGTAGAAGTCGTAGCTGGCCTGGGCGGCGGCATCCAGGGAGACCACGGCCAGCGTGGCGGGTTCGGTGGCGTGCGGCGCGGCGCCCAGCCCAATGCCCTCGGCCCGGGCGTGCTCGCGCAGCAGGCGGCCGAACGTGGTGTCGGCCAGGCGCGCCATCAGCGTCGTGTGGTTCCCCAGGCGAGCCAGGCCGATGGCCACGTTGTACGGGCTCCCGCCGGGGACAGCGTGGAAGGTCCGGGGCTGGCCGCCCGGGACCAGGTCGACGATCGCCTCGCCGATGACGGTGACCGCGGCCCGGGTGCCGGGATGGCCGGTCATCGGCTGGCGGCCGTGGTCGCAGCGGGCGGCCTGATCTCACCGGATCCGCGCATGACTATGCCGGTCGGCACGACGTGCGTGCGCGCTGGTGAGTCGTCGCCGTCCAGGCGCGCGAACAATAGCTGCGCAGCCAGGCGGCCAAGTTGCGTCGTGTCCTGGGTGATGACGGTGACACCCGGCACCAGAGCGTCGGCGAGGATGAAGTCGTCGAAGCCCACCAGGGCGATCCTCTCCTGTAGGCCGGCCCGGCTCAGGGCCTTCACCGTGCCGATCGTCACCAGGTTCTGGCTCGCGAACAGGGCGGTCGGCGGGTCGGCAAGGCGCATCAATTCGGTGACCGCAGCGGCCGCGGCATCGATGGTGCGCAGGCCATGCCTGACGATCAGCGGGTCAGCCTGCAGTCCGGCTTTCTCCAGCGCGTGCTGGTAGCCATCGAACCGCTGGACCGCGGTGGCGATAGCCGTGCTGTCTCCCAGGTACCCGATCCGCCGATGGCCGAACGAGAGCAGATGATCGACGGCGGCCACCGCACCAGCGCGATTGCTGGAAACCACGGCGTCGGCATCGAGGAATCTAGGCTCGCGGTCCAGGAACACCACTCTGATCCCGAGTTTCCGTTCTGCGACCAGGTAGCTCTGGTCCGCGGCGGCAGGCACGATCACCAGGCCGTCCACACCGCGGTCGATGAGCGTGATCGCCATTTCATGTTCCCGGACCGGATCCTCGTCCAGGCTCCCGATGAGGATCTGGACCCGCCGCTGCCGGGCCTCATCCTCCACCGCGCGCAGCAGGGCGGCCGAGAACGGGTTGGACACATCCTCGAGCAGCAGGCCGATCGTCGCCGTGCGGCGGTCGCCGCGGCGCAGGCTGCTGGCGGTCAGGTTGGGCCGGTACCCGAGCTTGCTCGCTGCGTCGCGGACCCGGGCCGCCAGGTCCGCTGCGACCGTCTGATCGCCGTTCATCACCCGCGACACAGTCTTGATCGCCACTCCCGCCAGGGCCGCCACGTCCTTCATCGTGGGCCGAGCAGGTCGGCCCGGACTGTCAGCACGCGCCGCAGACATCGATGTCCTTCCACAGATGAACGCGGAATTGGCCTAGCGCCGATGATATGGCCTGGACGCCAGCCAAAGGAATCGGCAGGCCGCAGCTGGGATGATGTGGATGAGTGACCGGGAATCGCGCCGTGAGGCGACGATCCTGAAATAACGTTATCTATTCGTCGGAAGCGGCCGGTGCGGCCGGTCTGGCCGCCCAGCCTTGAGGGCGCTCCGGGGTGCCCTCAAGGCGGTAGCGGCAACGGGGCCGGTCAGCTCCAGATGGCTTGCTCCGTGTCGGGGTCGAAGAACTGCATGCCCTCAGTCTTGACAGCGAACGTCATCTTCTGGCCGGCCTTGACCTTACTGGCCGGGTCGACGCGGGCCACGCCCTCGCCAGCCGCCGCGGTCGCGTCCTCGTCCGCGGTGGTCGCGCCCTCGGCCCGCACCCGGCGGGCGTCGACGGTGAAGTGCACCTCGAGCTCGGCACCGAGGGCCTCGACCAGGTCCACGTCGCCGACCAGGGTCGGCCCGGTGGCGCCGTCGGGGGCAGCGGGCAGGTGCTCGGGCCGCATGCCCACGGTGATCTTCTTGCCCGCATAGTTCCGCAGCGCCGGGTGCGCGTCCCGGCAGGCCACGGGCAGCGCCAGCTGCTGTGACCCGATCGTGACCGCGCCCGCGTCCTCGGTCATCGACGCCTCGTACAAGTTCATCGCCGGCGAGCCGATGAACGCCGCCACGAACAGATTGTCCGGGCGGTCGTACAGCACCTGCGGATGGTCGACCTGCTGCAGCACGCCCGAGCGCATGACGGCCACCCGGTCGCCCATCGTCATGGCCTCGACCTGGTCGTGGGTGACATAGATGGTGGCCACCCCGAGGCGCCGCTGGATCCGCTGCACCTCGGCGCGCATCTGCACCCGCAGCTTGGCGTCCAGGTTGCTCAATGGCTCGTCCATCAGGAAGACCGACGGGTTGCGCACGATCGCCCGGCCCATCGCCACCCGCTGCCGTTGGCCACCGGACAGCTGGCCGGGCTTGCGGTCCAGCCATTCGGTCAGCCCGAGGATCTCGGCGGTCTCGTTCACCTTGGCGCTGATCTCGGCCTTGGGCGTCTTGCGCAGCTTCAGCGGGAAGGCGAGGTTCTCCCTCACGGTCATGTGCGGGTACAGCGCGTAGTTCTGGAACACCATCGCGATGTCGCGCTGCTTGGGCGTCTCGTCGTTGACGACCTTCCCGGCGATGCTCACGGTGCCGCTGGTGATGTCCTCCAGTCCGGCCACCATCCGCAGCGCGGTGGTCTTGCCGCAGCCGGACGGCCCCACCAGCACCATGAACTCCCCGTCGCCCACATCCAGGGTCAGGTCCTTGACCGCGTGGAAGCCGTTCTCATACACCTTGTTGACTTGTTCCATGTCAACGGTGGCCATCATGCCTCCCTATCGGGCTTACCGGGGGCGTTTCCCGGCTCTCGTGCTGGATGCCGATCGGCTGCCTGGCCGCCGGCGCCTGATCATAGTGTGCCGGGCCGCAACGCTCCGCGGTCGGCCTGGGCGGGCTCATCCCTTCACCGCACCGGAGGTCAGGCCGGAGATCACGAACTTCCGGAAGATGAAGACCAGGATGCCGATGGGCACCACCGCCACCACGCTGGCGGCGAAGATCGTGCCGTATGGGACCGAGTACACCGAGCCGAACTCCGCGATGCCGACCGGGATGGTGCGGAAGTTGTTGACGCTCTCGAAGGTGAGCGCCATCAGGAACTCGGTCCAGCAGGCGGTGAAGCAGAAGATTCCGGCCGTGAAGACGCCGGGCAGGGCCATCGGCAGGATGATGGTCCAGACGGTCCGCAGCGGCCCGGCCCCGTCGATCCGGCCGGTTTCCTCCATCTCCTTGGGGATGCCGAGCATGTAGTTGCGCAGGATCCAGATGGCGAACGGCAGGTTGAACGCTGTGTAGGGGACGATCAGCGCCTGGTAGCTGTTCAGCCAGCCGAGGTCCTTCATCAGCGTGTATAGCGGCGCGATGACCGCGATCTCAGGGAAGAGCGAGATCATCAGCAGCGTCACCATCAAGGAGAACTT
>JASHYW010000329.1 GCA_030042885.1 Streptosporangiaceae bacterium
GCATTCGCGGACAAGAGCCGGTTTGCCATGGACTGGTATTACCCGGTGCTCGGCGGCGCGGTCCGCGGGGCGGACGCGGTCAGGCGGCTGGCGGTGGGCTGGGACACGTTCGTAGTGCCCGGTCTCGGCGTGCGGTGTGTCAGTGACGAGCCGTGGGTTACCGTGGCGGAGACCTGCGAGCTCGTCCTGACCCTGGATGCCTGCGGGATGCCCGCCGAAGCGGCCGAGGTGTTCGCGACCGCACGGCAGCTGCGCCAGCCGGACGGGTCATACTGGACCGGCTGGCAGTACGGCAACCAGGCGCCGTTCCCGGCCGAGCGGTCAAGCTGGACCGCGGCCGCGGTGGTGCTCGCGGCCGACGCGCTGGCGGGTTTCAGCGGCGGCGCGCGGATCTTCCGGGACGCCGCGGGTCAGCCGATACCGTGACCGGTCCGCTCCAGGATCCTGAGCGAGCCTTCGGCGCGGACCTCGGTGAACGCGCCGGATTCCAGGGCCCGCTGGTAGATCCGGTACGGCGCCTGGCCGCCTTCGGCCGGGTCGGCGAACACGTCGTGGATGGCCAGCGCGCCGCCATGAGCCACCCACGGCGCCCAGCCCTCGTAGTCGGTGATCGCCGCCGCATCGGTGTGGCCGCCGTCGATGAAGACCAGGCCGAGCGGGGTGCGCCACAGCCTGGCCACATCGGCGGACCGGCCCACCACCACGACCACCTGATCCTCCAGCCCGGCCGCGGCCAGCGTGGCACGCAGGCTCGGCAGCGTGTCGATCCGGCCGGTGGCCGGGTCGACGAGCCGCGGGTCGTGGTACTCCCAGCCCGGCTGGTGCTCCTCCGAGCCGCGGTGGTGGTCGACGGTGACGACGAGCTGGCCGGCCGGGCCGGCCGCCGCGGCCAGGTAGATCGTGGACTTGCCGCAGTAGCTGCCGATCTCCAGCACCGGCCCGCGGCGCGAGTACCTGGCGGCGGCCTCGAACAGGGCCAGGCCCTCGGCCACGGGCATGAAGCCGGCCGTACCCTCCGCGGCCCGCATCAGCTCGGCGTTCATGCGGAGAGCCGGGACAGCCGGGCGAGGGCCTCGGAAAGGATCTCGGGCCGCTTGCAGAAGGCGAAGCGGACCTGGGTGCGCGCCGCCTCGGCGTGGTCGTAGAAGACGGCGGCCGGGATGGCCACCACGCCCACACGATCCGGCAGCATCCGGCAGAACTCGATGCCGTCCCGTTCGCCCAGGGGCCTGATGTCGGTGATGACGAAATAGGTCCCTTCGGGCGGGTACACCTCGAAGCCGATCTCGCTCAGCCCCGAGGTGAGCAGGTCACGCTGGGTCTGCAGGCCGTCTCGCAGTCCGGTGAAGTAGCTGTCCGGCAGGGCGAGCGCCTCGGCGACCGCGTACTGGAACGGGCCGCCGTTCACGAAGGTGAGGAACTGCTTGACCGTCTTGACCGCGCTCACCAGCTCCGGGACCGCCTTGACCCAGCCGATCTTCCAGCCGGTGAACGAGAACGTCTTGCCTGCCGAGCTGATGGTCACCGTGCGCTCGCGCATGCCGGGGAAGCTGACGATCGGGACGTGCTCGCCGTCGAAGACCAGGTGCTCGTAGACCTCGTCGGTCACCACCAGCAGATCGCGCTCGACGGCCAGGTAGGCGATGGCGGCCAGCTCGGCCCGGGTGAACACCGACCCGGTCGGGTTGTGCGGGCTGTTGAGCAGGATCAGCCTGGTCCGGCCGGTGATCGCCGCGGCCAGCTCATCGAGGTCAGGCCGGAAGTGCGGCGGCCGCAGCGTGACAGGGACCCGGACGCCGCCGGCCATCGCGATGTTCGCCGCGTAGGAGTCGTAGTACGGCTCGAACGCGATCACCTCGTCGCCCGGCTCGACCAGGGCGAGCAGGGTGGCGGCGACCGCCTCGGTCGCGCCCGCGGTGACGAGCACCTCGGTGTCCGGATCGTAGCTCAGGCCGTAGAGGCGCTCGGCGTGCGCGGCGATGGCCCTTCTCAGCTCGGGGATGCCGGGGCCAGGCGGGTACTGGTTCCCGCGGCCTTCGAGTATGGCGTCGGCGGCCGCCTGGGCGATCCGGGCCGGGCCGTCCCGGTCGGGGAAGCCCTGGCCCAGGTTGATCGACCCGGTCGCGACCGCGCGCGCGGACATCTCGGCGAAGATCGTGGTGCCCAGGCCTTCGAGGCGCCGGTTCAGCAGTGGTCGTTGCACGGAGGGTCGGCTCACGCTGCCCATGACATCATGCTGTGTTTCCCCCGGGGGGACGACCCCCCGGGATCCCCCGCGCACGGGGGGACTACCCGTCCCCTCGTACCCCCCTGGCCACGGCTAGGCTGCCACTATGCGAGTCGCGTTGTGCCAGATCCCGGTCAGCTCACGGCCTGAGGTCAACTCCGAGCGGGTCGTGGCGGCCCTGGCCGAAGCTGCCGACCAGCAGGCCGACCTGGCGATATTCCCCGAGGCGACGCAGATCAGGTTCGGCGAGGATCTGCGGGCCGCGGCCGAGCCGCTGGACGGGCCGTTCTGCGCCGGGCTGGCCGCCGCGGCCAAGGACACCGGGGTCGCGCTGGTGGCCGGCGTGTTCGAGCCCGCACCGGACGGCCTGGTGTACAACACCGCGGTGGCCTACGACGGGGCCGGGGAGCTGGTCGCCTCGTACCGCAAGCTGCACCTGTTCGACGCGTTCGGGCACCGCGAGTCGGACCAGGTGGCGCCGGGGTCGGCGCCGGTCATCTGCACGCTCGCGGGGCTGCGCACCGGCCTGGAGATCTGTTACGACGTGCGGTTCGGTGAGCTGTCACGGGCGCTGGCCG
>JASHYW010000330.1 GCA_030042885.1 Streptosporangiaceae bacterium
CCCCGGCCAGGGCAATGGGTCGCGCTCCGGGCCGGGCAACGGGTCGCGCTCCGGGCCGGGCAACGGGTCACGCTCCGGGCCGGGCAACGGGTCACGCTCCGGGCCGGGCTACGGGCAGTATCCCGAGCAGCGCCCCAGCCAGGCCAGCGGGCAATACCCCGGCCAGGGCAGCGGGCAGTCGCCCGGCCAGCGCAACGGGCCGGACCCCGGCCAGCGCTATGGAACCTACCCCGATCAGCGCAACGCGCCGTAGCCCGAACAGCGCACGGGCGGCGCTACGGAACATACAGGGCAGCGTCCCGGCCGCCCTGCGGACCAGCGTCCCGGGCGCCTCTGCGATCAGCAGCCCGGATCCGGGCCTTACAGCTTTTCCAGCGGTGCGTAGCGGAGCACAAGGTGCTTGACGCCGTAGTCGCCGCCAAAGTCGATCTTGGCCTCGGCCTGGTCGCCGTAGCCGTCCGTGGAGACCACGGTGCCGAGCCCGAACTTGTCGTGGGTGACCATGTCCCCCGGCGACAGCGACGGCACCGGGCGGTTCCCCGGTGACCGGGTACCGGGCAGCCGCGCCATCCGCTCCTGAGCGGGCTCGATCGACCACCTCGCCGCCGTCTCGTCCCGGCGCCACTCGATGAGGCCGGCGGGTATCTCGGCCAGGAATCTCGACTGCTTATGGAATGACGGACGGCCCCACCAGTTCCTGGCCACGGCGCGGGTCAGGTAGAGGCGCTCCTCGGCCCGGGTGATGCCGACGTAGGCCAGGCGGCGTTCCTCTTCAAGTTCATTTTTGCTGGTCAGCGAGCGCTGGTGCGGGAACACCTCTTCTTCGAGCCCGGTCAGGAACACCACGGGAAACTCGAGGCCCTTGGCCGTGTGCAGGGTCATCATCGTCACCAGGCCGCCGTGGTCCTCCCCGTCCGGGATCTCGTCGGCGTCGGCGACCAGGGACACCTGCTCGAGGAACTCCGCCAGCGTTCCCTCCTCATGCAGGCCGTCGAACTCGCGGGCCACCGACACCAGTTCCTTCAGGTTCTCCACCCGGCTGGCATCCTGCAGGTCGGATGAGGACTGCAGCGACTCGATGTATCCGGTGCGGTCCAGCACCGCCTCGGCGAGGCCGGCCACGGGGCCGCTCTCGGCCAGCTCCCGCAGGCCATCCAGGAGCGCGTTGAACCCCTCGATCGCCGCGGCGGACCGGGCGGGCAGCCCCGGCACGCCGGCCGGGCGGGCCAGCGCCTGGGCGAAGGTGATCCGCTCCCGCTGGGCGTAGGCGGCCACGTACTCCTCGGCCCGGTCGCCGATGCCGCGCTTCGGGGTATTCAGCACCCGGCGCAGCGAAACCTCGTCCGCCGGGTTGGCGATCAGCCGCAGGTAGGCCAGCAGGTCGCGGACCTCGCGGCGTTCGTAGAACCTGACCCCGCCGACCACGCGGTAGGGCAGCCCGACCCGGATGAACACCTCCTCGAACACCCGGGACTGCGCGTTCGTCCGGTAGAAGACCGCCACCTGGCCCGGCTTGGCCAGGCCCGCGTCGGCGAGCCGGTCCACCTCCTCGGCCACGAACGCGGCCTCGTCGTGCTCGTTGTCGGCCACATAGCCGACGATCGGCGGGCCTGCGCCCGCGTCGGACCACAGGTTCTTCGGCTTGCGGCCCCGGTTCACCGAGACCACGGCGTTGGCGGCGGCCAGGATGTTCTGCGTGGACCGGTAATTCTGTTCCAGCAGGATGACCGTGGCCTCCGGGTAGTCCTGCTCGAACTCCTCGATGTTGCGGATGGTGGCGCCGCGGAAGGCGTAAATCGACTGGTCCGCGTCGCCCACCACGCACAACTCGGGGGGCGTGAGGGACTCCGGTGTGCCCTCACCACGGTCCGTTCGGGAAGAAAAGAGAGGGGCACCACCGGTGACCAGTTCGCGGACCAGGACGTACTGGGCGTGGTTGGTGTCCTGGTACTCATCCACGAGCACATGCCGGAACCTGCGGCGGTACTGCCCGGCCACGTCCGGCATCGCCTGGAACAGGTTGACCGTGACCATGATCAGGTCATCGAAGTCCATCGCACCCGCCGCGAACAGGCGGCGCTGGTACTCGCCGTAGGCCTCGGCCAGCGCCTTGTCCCTGGCGGTCTGAGCGCGGGCCGCGAACGTCTCGTGGTCGACCAGCTCGTTCTTCAGGTTCGACACCTGAGCCGCCATCATCTTCGGCGGGAACTGCCTGACGTCAAGCTCGAGCTCGCGGCAGGTCAGCGCCATCAGCCGCTGCGAGTCCGCCTGGTCGTAAATGGAGAACGAGGAAGGGTAGCCGAACCGCTTCGCCTCACGGCGCAGGATGCGCACGCAGGCCGAGTGGAAGGTCATCACCCACATGGACCTGGCCCGCGGGCCCACCAGGGCGGCCACGCGCGCCGCCATCTCGCCGGCCGCCTTGTTGGTGAAGGCGATGGCCAGTATCTCCTGCGGCGCCACGTCGCGCGCCGCCAGCAGATAGGCGATCCTGTGCGTGAGCACCCGGGTCTTGCCCGAGCCGGCCCCCGCGACGATGAGCAGCGGCCCGCCTTCGTGCACCACGGCGGCGCGCTGCTGCGGATTGAGTCCCTCGAGGAGGGCGTCTGTCACGAGTGCGGCCACGCACATAGCGTAGGCGGTCACGCCGGCAAACGCAGGTCACGTCACGCGCCGCGGCTGCGGCACCGTGCGTCATCCAAGCCACTGACCAGCGTATATGCCCGTTTTTTAACCGCGTGGTCGCACACCGGCACATCGGAGGACATATGGTTGTTCGCCTCCGGCGGTTGCCTGCTATGGGCTATTCTGGCCGTCTCGACCGTCAGTTGGATGCGACGGGGGGCCCCGCATGCCGACTCCTATTCATACGTGGGAGTGTCATGGGATCGCGCGGCCGGTCCATCCGGCTCCGTATCTATTTCCTGGTGGCGATCCCGCTCGTCACCATGGTCGGACTGCTCGCATTTCTGGTCACCACGAGCGTTGACAACGCCATCAGCCTGGACCGGGCACCCAACCTGGTTAACGCGACCGCGATACCGGCCGCGAACTTCGGCGTCTACGTGCAGGCCGAACGCGCCGCCGCGGTGGTCTACCTCTTCCAGCCCACCCCGGCGAACCTGCAGGCGTACCAGGCGGCGATCGCGGCGACCGCCAAGGCCGAGCCGGCCTTCACTTCGGCCATAAGGTCCCAGGCCACCATGGGCACCGAGACGGCCGGCGGGGTCGGGGCGATCGACGGCATCGTGGCCGACCTGAGCCAGCTCACGGCCCTCCGCAACGCAGTCAAGGCGCGGATGCTCAGCCCGCTGGACGCGCTCGCCGCCTACAGCCAGGGCCTGGCGGGTGAGACCAAGCTGTTCCTGGTCCAGGCCGAGAGCGTGGTCGTCACCGATCAGCTGCCCCCAGCCATCGGGTTGATCGCCACCGTGCAGGCCAGGGAGCAGCTCTCGCAGGAAGACGCGCTGCTGTCCGGGATGCTGGCCGCGAAGAGGATAACGCCGCCAGACCGCGTGGCCTTCACGCAGATGGCCGCGACCAGGCAGGCCGACGCGGCGTACGCCGATGACATCCTGGGCCCGGCCGACCTGGCCACCTACAACGCCGCGCTGGCTGGGTCCGGGGCCATGCAGCAGGACCTGACCGGCATCGAGCAGGCCGTCGCTGCGGGCACTCCGGTCGCGAAGTTGCCGGCCGGCCTGGCCGGGTGGCAACACCTGGCCGGCACGCTGCTGCAGGACGACTACAAGGGAGGCGTCGCGGTCGCGAACGCCATCCTGGTGGCCGACCACCAGATCAGCCACTCGGCCTGGGTCCGGGTCGCCGTCACCAGCGGCATCGCGCTGCTCGGGCTGCTGATCACCATCCTGGTGACCACCCTGGTCGGCCGCGGCATCATCCGCCGCCTGGGCGAGCTCGAGAGCTCGGCCCGCACCCTGGCCGAGAACCAGCTGCCGGACGTGATCGCCCGGCTGCGGCGGGGAGAGGACGTGGACGTGGCCACGGAGGCACCGCCGCTGCGGGTCGGCGGGGACGAGATCGGCCGGCTCGGCCAGGCCTTCGGCCGGGTCCGGCAGACCGCGATCCGGGCCGCGGTGGACGAGGCCAATCTGCGGCGGGGGCTCAACGACGTGTTCCGCAGCCTGGCCCGGCGCAGCCAGTCGCTGCTGCACCGCCAGCTGACCCTGCTCGACCAGATGGAACGGCGGGCCACCGACCCCGAGGCGCTGGACGACCTGTTCCGCCTGGACCACCTGACCACGCGCATGCGCCGCCATGCAGAGGGCCTGGCCATCCTGGCGGGCGCGCCGCCCGGCCGGGCCTGGAGCAGCCCGGTCCGGATGGTGGACGTGATGCGCGGCGCCATCGCCGAGATCGAGGATTACGCGCGCGTCTCCGGCGCGACGCGGAGCCAGGCCGCGCTGGCCGGCTCCGCCGTGGCCGACGTCACCCACCTGCTGGCGGAGCTCATCGAGAACGCCACCACGCTGTCGCCACCGTACACCTCGGTGCGGGTATCCGGGGATACGGTCGCCAGCGGGTTCGCCATCGAGGTCGAGGACCGCGGCCTGGGGATAAGCCCGGCGCGGCTCGCCGAGCTCAACGAGCGGCTGGCCAGCCCGCCGGAGTTCAACCCGTCCGACAGCGAGCAGCTCGGCCTGTTCGTGGTGAGCCAGCTGGCCAAGAGGCACGGCATCCGGGTGACGCTGAAGGCCTCGCCCTACGGCGGCACGACGGCCATCGTCCTCATCCCGCACCACCTGGTGGTCACCGAGGAGGCGTTCCGGGCCGGGCTGCCCGGGGAGCCCACGGCGATCGGCATGGGCCCGCACGCCCCGCACGCCCCGCAGGCCACCAACGGCAATGGCCACCACGCCGCCTCCGAGCCGCCCGGCACGTCGGGATTCCTGGCTCTTCGCGACGTGCCCGAGGCCGGCGCCCCGGGACTGTCCGGAACTCCCGGAGTGCGCATCTCCGGCGCGCTGCGGTCGCAGGGGATCATGCCAGAGGGTGTCGCCCGCGGTGCGCACCACGCGAGCCCGCGTGGTGCGGCCGACGGCGGGCCGGAGACGGATGAGCTCGGGCGCCACCACCCCGGAGAGGTGACCGCCACCGAGCCGGCGAACGGCACCGGGCAGCCCGCGTTCGACGCGTTCGACGCGTTCGACGCGTTCACGCCGCAGCGACGCGGCCCCGGCAGCGGCCCTGGCGGCGGCCCTGGCGGCGGGCCCGTGCCCGAGGCGGCCGCCACTCCGGCCGCCGGGTACCCGGATGCCCTCTCCGCGCCGTACCCGAGCCCGGGGCCCCATTCCGGTGCCGGTTCCGCGCCCCATCCCGGCCAGCCGGCCCCGTTCCCTGGGTGGACCGGCGGCAGCGTGGCGGGCGGCTCCCCCGGTTCCGGTACGGTCAGCCCGACGGCCCCGTCCGGGCCGGACCCCCGGCCCGCTCCGATGACTCGCGTGGCCTCACCCCGCGCCGGGGAGGCATCCGGTCCGCCCTGGGAGCTGCCCGGCCAGACCGGGCCGCTTCCTGTGGTGCCCGGCGGCGCCGATCCAGGGCCGCAGGCCACCGGTGAGGGCGCGGACAGGGACGTGAACGGGCTGCCGCGGCGGGTCAGGCAGGCCAGCCTGGCGCCCCAGCTTCGCGCCGATCCGCCGCACCGCCTGACCTCTGCAGCCGCCAGACCCGGCCCGGCCACCGGGCCCACGCCGGCCGAGATCCGCCAGACCATGTCGGCGCTGCAGCGTGGCTGGCAAGAGGGGCGGTCGCAAGACCCGGTACCGGGTGGCGGCCCGCCGCTGGAGCCCAGTGGCCAGGGCCCGTCTCCCGTCGCCGGAGACCAGCAGCCAGCAGCGGCGGACGAGCACCGGAGGGAATCCGATGGAGCCTGATGTCGGCACGGCGCACGGTGCCGGCCAGCTCGACTGGCTGCTCGATGATCTCGTGCGACGAGTCGCGCACATCACCAAGGCCGTCATCTTGTCCCAGGACGGGATGACGCTCGGCGCGTCGGAGACACTGGAGCGCGACGACGCCGAGCACCTGGCCGCCCTGGCCGCCGGATTCCAGTCGCTGGCTCGCGGCGTCAGCCGGCATTTCGGCGGCGGCGCGGTCCGGCAGACGGTCATCGAGATGGAATCGGGATTCCTGCTGGTGACCGCGGCCGGAAACGGAACGTGCCTCGCGGTCATCACCGGGCCGGGCGCCGACCTGGGCCTGGTCGCGTACGAGATGGCCGTCCTGGTCAGGCGGTCCGGGGAGCATATCAGGGTCAATACGCGCGCGACCGCCCTGAGCGGCTCGGATTAAGAGGCTCCATGCCGTCCCACGACGAACGATGGCTGGACGCCGAGGCCGGGCCGCTGGTCCGGCCGTACGCGCTGACTGGGGGCCGGACCAGGCACACCGGCGAATCGTTCGACCTGGTCGCTACGGTGACCGCCACCCGCGCCTTCGCCGACCTGGCCACGCTGGCGCCCGAGCACGTCAGCGTGCTCCAGCTCGCCCGGGCGCGGACGACCGTGGCCGACATCGCCTCCGACGTCGACCTCCCGCTCGGCGTGGTCCGGATCA
>JASHYW010000331.1 GCA_030042885.1 Streptosporangiaceae bacterium
AACTCGATGTCGCGCAGTGCGGCCCCCGCTCGGGCCGCGAGCGCGAGCCCGTCGCCGGTCACTCCGGCGGGGTTGGTCGTCGTGGCGTAGGCCTGCCCGAATCCGCCGGTGGCCAGCACGACCGCCCGGGCCCGCACCGTTCCCACGACCAGCGACGGCTCGCCCGGACGGGCCAGACCGACCAGCAGGCCGCCATCGGTCAGGTCGAGCGCCACCGCGTGGGTGAGCAGCGAAACCGGGCTGGCCAGCAGTGCGCTGGCCAGGACCCGGTGCACCTCGGCCCCCACCGCGTCGCCGCCAGCGTGCACGATCCGCCGGCGGCTGTGCCCGCCCTCCAAGTGCCCGTTCCCGAGCCGCGCGCCCAGCGACGACAGCCACGAGATCACCTCGGGCGCCTCGGACACCAGCGCGGACACGGCCGCCGGATCGCACAGCCCGGCGCCCGCCGTCAGTGTGTCCTCGGCGTGCAGCGCGACCGAATCATCCGGGTCGAGCACCGCCGCCATGCCGCCCTGGGCGAACGGGGTGGACCCGCCGCCGAGCTCGTTCTTAGATAGAAGCAGCACCCGCCGGCTGCGCGCCGGTGCCGCCGGCGCAGCTGCAACCAGCGCGGCGGCCATCCCGGCGGCGCCGGACCCGACCACGACTACATCTGCGTCGCGTGACCAGCGGGGCCGCGTACGGGGGAGGGCGCGAAGCATCACGCGCCCGCCGTGAGCATCGCTTCGACGGCCCGCCGCGCCCGGTTCGCGACGTCCGGCTCCACGACCACCTCGTGGGTCCCGTCGCGCAGGCAGCGCAGCAGCGTCTGCGGCGTGGTCATCTTCATGTACCGGCACACCGCATGCTCGTTCACCGGCTCCCAGCTCACTGCCGCGTTGGCCTTCCGCAGCTGGTGCAGCATGCCGGTCTCGGTGGCCACCAGGACCGAGCCCGACGACACGGAACGGGCGGCGGCCAGCATCCCGCCGGTGGACAAGATCCGGGCCCTGGGCAGCTCGCCGGCGCCGGCCTGCCACAGCGCGGCGGTGGCGCAGCCGCATTCGGGATGGATGAACAGCGGGGCGCCGGGCTGGGCGGCCGCCTTACGGCGCAGCTCCTGCGGGCTGATCCCGGCGTGCACATGGCATTCGCCCATCCAGACGTGGACGTTGCCGCGCCCGGTCTGGCGGCGGACGTGCGCGCCGAGGAACTGGTCGGGAAGGAAGAGCACGTCGCGTTCGGCCGGTATCGCCGAGACGATCTCCACCGCGTTCGCCGATGTGCAGCACACGTCCGACTCGGCTTTGACCTCCGCGCTGGTGTTGACATACGCGACCACGACCGCGCCGGGATGCTGAGCCTTCCACTCGCGGAGCTGAGCCGCGGTGATCGAATCCGCTAGCGAACAACCGGCGTCACGGGAAGGGATAAGCACCGTACGTTCCGGGCAAAGGATCTTTGCTGTTTCAGCCATGAACCAGACCCCGGCCAGCACGATCGTGCGAGCCGAACTGGCGGCGGCAAGCCGGGCCAGCGCCAGCGAGTCGCCGACGTGGTCGGCGACGTCCTGGATCTCGGGGAACTGGTAGTTGTGCGCGAGGATCACGGCGTCGCGCTCGGTGGCGAGGCGCCGCACCTCCGACGCGAACCGAAGTTTTCGACTCATAGTCTAAAACCTCCCGGCATCTACGGTACCATGCATCCGTGGAGGGGCAATTTTTCGCTCATGAGGTGCTGGCGGTGGTGCTGCGCGTTCGGGACCGGCGGCTGGACTGCCTGCTCTGGCAGCGCGCCGAGGCGCCATTCGACGGGCAGTGGTCGCTGCCGCGCGGGCCGCTGGGCGCGACGGAGCGGCTGGGCACGTCGGCCAGCCGGCACCTGGCGGCCAAGGTCGACATCACATCGATCGCGCACATGGAGCAGCTGGAAACCCGCAGCGACCCGGACCGCGACCCGCGCGAGCGCATGCTGGCCACTGCCTACCT
Source organism: Streptosporangiaceae bacterium (assembly GCA_030042885.1). Next base: position 1,968 of record JASHYW010000331.1, read on the forward strand.
GGCGCTAGTCGCGACCGATGTCTCGCCGCGGATTCCCGCGGACACAGCCTGGCATCCGGTCGACGCGCTGCCGGAGACGGCGTTCGACCACGGGTCGATCATCGGTTCGGCCCGCGAGCGGCTGCGGGCCAAGCTGTCCTACACGAACATCGGGTTCGCGCTGGCCCCGGCCGCGTTCACGATCGCGCAGCTACGCGACATCTACATGGCCTCGCTCGGCCACCCGGTCTCAGCGACGAACCTGCAGCGGATCCTCACCCGCCGCAGGGTGATCCAGCCGACCGCCGGAACCGCGCCGCCCACCGCCGCCGGCGGCCGCCCCGCCGCCTTGTACGAGTTCGTGTCGCATTCGCTGGTAGTGACCAACGCCTTCGCCGCCTTCCGCCCCCCGTCCCCTCGTCCCTCGCCCGCTCCGTCCGCTCGTCCTCCGTCCCCCGCCCGCGCATAACCGCGCTTCCTTCGCCCGCTCCCGCCCCCGTCCGCCCGTCCAGGTGCCCTCATCCCTCTCCGCGCCTTACCTGCATCCGCCGGCGGCCGTCCCCGCTGTCCGCCGCCCCGCCGTCCGCCGCCCCCAGTTCCGCGCGCCGACCGGAACTACCCCGCCCCCAACTCCGCGCGCCAGATATATCCGCATAAAGCAGACAGCCATGGGGGCGGATGATCGGGAACATTTGCCCCCGCCAACGGCGGGATCGACCCGCCCGGCACCCGGCTCGGCGGGCTGGCCCAAGGCACATGTGTTTCGTTACAGACGGTCAGAGCGCGAAGCTCGCACGGCATGCGAGATCATCCCTGCCGATCTGTGTGGGAACAGTCCCCGGGGTTTGGATCGGCGATAGCGCGCGGTATGGGTTATTCTGGCGCGGCGGCGGAGCCGAGCGTGACCGGCCGGCGGGTGGAGGCGAGGACGTCGGGGGTGGCTGCGGTGAGCGTGGTTTCGAGCCGGCCGATGAGCTCGTCGCACGCTGGCTCGTCGATCACCAGGGGCGGCGCGATGAGCAGCCAGTCGCCGTAGCGGCCGGCGTTCTGGCGGCGGGAATACAGCAGCAGCCCGTGGTCGAGGCCGTGCCGGCGGATGATGGCGGCGGGGTCGGCGTGTTCGGGGAAGCGCCGGCTGGCCTGCTTGTCGGCGACTAGTTCGAGGGCCAGCAGCAGCCCGCGGCCGCGGACGTCACCGATCAGCGGGGAGGTGCTGGCGATGCGTTCCAGGCCGTCTCGCAGCCGCGCGCCGAGCATGGCCGCACGCTCGATCAGGCCGTGCCCGGTGATCTCGTCGAGCACCGCGGCGCCGGCCGCGCACGCGATCGGGCTGGCGTCGTAGGAGTGGGAGACGGTGAACCCGGTGGTCGCCGCGACTTCCTCGGCCAGGGCAGCGGAGACGAGCGCCGCGCCGAGCGGGGCGTATCCGGCGGCCAGTCCCTTGGCGAGCACTGCCACATCGGGCATGGCCGCGGGATCGTGCTGGGCGGCCAGGAAATGGCCGGTGCGGAAGGCGCTGACGATTTCATCGAACACCAGGTGAATGCCGTAGCGGGTACAGATCTGGCGGACCCGGCGCGCGAACGACGGGTGCGGCACGTTGACCCCGGATGCCTGCCCGCCGACCGGCTCCATCACGAACGCCAGCACCTGCTCTGGCCCTATCCGGGCGATCGCGGCCTCCAGCGCCGCGCAGCTCGCGTCCGAGGCTGCCTGCGCGCTGGCTGCCCGGAAGGTCAGCGGCGCGGGGATCTTCTCCGATGCCA
>JASHYW010000047.1 GCA_030042885.1 Streptosporangiaceae bacterium
GCTGCCCGCACGGTCACCGGGTAGAGGTTACCCTCCGGCCAGGAACTTGACCGCGCTGGCCAGCGTGGCCAGCTGCGGGTAGTCGTCCTCGGCGATCTGCTTGCCTGTCTGCTGGCTCAAGATCTCGACGAGGCGGAGGAAGTCCAGTGAATCGAGTCCAAGACCGTCCCGCAGGTCGGTGTCCGGTGTGAGATCAGCTATGTCCACATCTGGGGCGACCTGAGCGAGTGCTTCCTCGATGACGTGCCGTGCCTGGTCCGGTGTCATAGTTCCTCCGGTCGTTGGAGCAGGTCCGATATTTCGGTTAGATAGCGGGCGCCGGTCATCGCGTCGCTGGCCCGGTGGTCAGCCGACAGCGTGGTGACGACGACTGGGCGCACGCCGATCAGGCCGCCGACCGCGACGGGCCGCTCGGTGATCTTGCCGAAACCGACCAGCGCCACCTGGGGCGGGTAGATCACTCCGAAGACCGACTCCACTCCCTGGTCACCGAGATTTGTCACGGTGATCGTCGCGTCAGTCAGTTCCGAGCCGCGCAGCCGGCCGGCGCGCGCCCTGATGACAAGATCGCGCATCTGGCTCATCAGCTCAGCCAGCCGCAGATCAGCGGCGTCGTGAATCGCCGGCGTGAGCAGGCCGCCGCCGCGCAGCGAGATCACCAGCCCGAGGTGAACGGCATCCGCCGGACTGAACTGGTCATCTAGCCAGTAGCCGTTTAGGTCCGGCATCTTGCGCGCGGCGAGTGCGGCGGCCTTGAGCAGCAGCGCAGCCGGAACCAGCCGCTCACTGACCTCCAGTTCCCGGTTACGCTCGTGCAACCAGTCCAGGGATCTTGTCATGTCGACGGTGTTGCCGACGTAGTAGTGCGGTATCTCCCGTTTGGACCTGGCCATCAGCCTGCCTATGGCCTGCCGCATCGACAGCACCCGCTCTGCTCCTGATCGCGCGGCGGCAGCGGCTGGTCGCTGGGCAATTTCCGGAGCCGGGGCGGCGGCTTCCGCGGCCGGGGCGGCTTCCGGGGGCGGGGCGGCTTCCCGGGCCGGGGCAGCTTCGCCGGCCGGGACGGCCCGCCGTATGTCGGCTTCCGTGACCGACCCGCCCGGTCCGGTGCCGGTGACACCGGCCAGGTCGACACCCAGCTCCGCTGCGACGCGGCGTGCCCGCGGTGTTGCCCGGATGCGTGACTCAGCCGGGCCGGGCGGCTTAAGGGCCACCTCCCGCTGCTGCTCCCCCGCGGCGCGCTCCACGTCTGCCCGGGTGACCGCGCCCCCACGACCGCTGCCGCGGAGCTTGGCCAGATCGACTCCGAGCTCTTGGGCGCGCTTCCGGATCAACGGGGAGATCGTCACCGCGGGATGGACCTGCTCGGCGGCTACGATCTTCTTTTCGCGCTTGTGCGGTGCCGCTGGCCGCGGCCGCTCCGGACCCTTGCGCTCGGCTGGCAGGCCAGGCGGCTGGGGGGCGGCAGGCCACTCCGGGCCCTCTAGCTCGGCTGAGGGACCAGCCGGCTGCGGGGCAGCTGGCTGCGCTGGAGCCTCGGTGATCGTGGCCAGGACGGTGCCGACTGGGACCGTCTGGCCTACGCCGGTGACGAGCCTCTCGACGGTACCGGTGAAGAAGGACTCGACGTCAATTGCCGACTTCGCGGTGTCGATCACCGCGATGACGTCTCCCTTGTGGACCTCGTCGCCGGGCTTGACCAGCCATTCCAGGACCGTCCCCTCATCCATGTCCGCGCCGAGGGCAGGCATGCGGAACTCGGCCACGTCAGCCCACCACCTCGCACGCCGCGGCCATGATCTGCTCCGGCTGCGGCAGCGCCGACTCTTCCAGATGCCGCGGGTAGGGCATCGGCACCTCGGCAGTGCAGACCCGCGCGACAGGCGCGTCAAGCTCATAGAACGCCTGCTCGGTGATCCGCGCGCTCACCTCGGCGGACAGGCTGCCAGTACGCCAGCCCTCGTCGACGATCACGGCCCGGTGCGTCCTGCCCACGGAGGCCATGATCGTCGCATCGTCCAGCGGGCGCAGCGAGCGGAGGTCGATGACCTCCGCGTCGATGCCCTCCGCCTCGAGCTGCTCAGCAGCTGTCAGCGTCTTCCCGAGCGTGCCGCCGTAAGTGATGAGGCTGACATCGCCTCCCTTCCGGCGGACCTTGGCCGACCGGATGTCCACCGCCCCAGCATCGGCGGCCAGCGTGCCCTGCATGTTATAGAGCGAGCCGTGCTCGAAGATCAGCACCGGGTCGGGGTCCTGCAGCGCCGTCCACAACATTCCGCGGGCGTCCTCGAGCGTGGCGGGCGCGAGGACCTTGATGCCAGGGATGTGGGTGTACCAGCCTTCCAGGCTGTGTGAGTGCTGCGCCGCGACCTGGCGGCCGGCTCCGGTCGTCGTCCTGATCACCAGCGGCACGTTGCACTGGCCGCCCGACATGTGCAGGAGAGTGGCGGCGTTATTCATGATCTGGTCCAGCGCGAGCAGGCTGAAATTCACGGTCATGATCTCGACGATCGGCCTCATCCCGGCCATGGCCGCACCGATCCCCGCGCCTACGAACGCCGACTCCGACAGCGGAGTGTCCCTGATCCGCTCCGGGCCGAATTCCTCGAGCAGGCCCAGGCTGACCGCGAAGCAGCCACCATACCGGCCGACGTCCTCGCCCATCAGGAAAACCCGGTCATCCCGCTGCAGCGCCTCGCGGATGGCGGCGCGCAGCGCCTCGCGGTAGGTGGTCTTGATCTCGTCGGCGGCGTTCATGATGACTCCGGGCTATAGACGAACTTGGTGAGATCTTCGACCGGCTCGGCCGGGGCCGCCCGCGCCGCCGCGACCGATGCGTCGATCTCGCCGACGATCTTGTCCTCCATCGCGGCGAGCTCGTCGTCGAACAGCTCGCCCGCGTCGCGCATGCTCCGGACGAGCATCTCGATCGGGTCGCGACGCCGCCACTGCTCCACCTCGGCCTTGTCCCGGTAGAGTTCGGGGTCGTACATGGAATGAGCGCGGAACCGGTAGGTGCGCAGCTCAAGGAAGTACGGCCCACCGCCGGCCCGGACCGCCTCCGCGGCCCGGCGCGCGGCATGCTCAACAGCTATGACGTCCATCCCGTCCACCGGCCAGGCGGCCATCCCGTACGTGCCGGCCCGCAGCGCCAGGTCGGTCTGCGACTGCGCGCGCTCCAGTGCCGTCCCCATGGCATAGAGGTTGTTCTCGCAGCAGAACAGCACGGGCAGATCCCACAGCGCCGCCAGGTTCATGCATTCGTGGAATTCGCCCTCCGAGACCGCGCCGTCGCCGAAGAAGCAGGCTGTCACGCGCTCCTCGCCGCGCATGTGGTCGGCGAGCGCGATCCCGACCGCAAGCGGCAGCCCGCCGCCGACGATGGCGTTCCCCCCGTAGAACCGGCGCGAGACATCGAACAGGTGCATGGAACCGCCCCGGCCGCGGCTGCACCCGGTCGTCTTCCCGTACATCTCGGCCATCAGGGAGTCAAGGGGTATCCCGCGGACCAGGGCGTGGCCATGCTCGCGGTAGGTCGAGACGATGGCGTCGTCCGGCGTCAGCGCCTGGTTCACGCCCACCGCGACGGCCTCCTCGCCGATGTACAGGTGGACGAAGCCGCGGATCTCGGCGGCGCTGTACAGCTCGACGCACTTCTCCTCGAAGCGCCGGATCAGCAGCATCTCGCGCAGCAGTTCCTTGCGGTGGTCAGCAGTCGGCTGCGCAGCTTTCGGGGGGGCTTCCCCGCTGGCCCGGCTCATCGCGCGCCGCCGAGCGTGGAGACATCCCCGGTGTCCAGGCCCAGCTCCCTGGCCTTGAGCAAGCGCCGCATGACCTTGCCGCTTTGCGTCAGCGGCAGGTTCTGATCGAAGTCGATCTCCTTAGGAGCCACCGCCCCCAGCCTGCGCCTGCTGAATGCGATCAGCTGGGAACGCAGCTCCTCACTCGGCTGATACCCGGGCTTGACCGCGACGAACGCCTTGACCAGCTCGCCCGCCACCGGATCGGGCTTCCCGATCACTCCGGCCTCTGCCACGGCTGGATGCTCCTTGAGCACGCTCTCTACCTCGAACGGGCCGATGAGGTGGCCGGCGGACTTGATCACGTCGTCCGCCCGGGCGACGAACCAGTAATAGCCGTCGGCATCGCGACGCGCCACGTCCCCGGTGAGGTACCAGCCGTCCGCGAACGCCTCGGCGTAACGCTCGTCGTCGTGCAGGTAGGCGCGGAACATCGATGGCCAGCCAGGGCGCAGGGCAAGCTCTCCCTCGGTACCGGCCTCGGTGATCTCGGTGACCTTTCCGTCGGTAACCCGGGCCCGTCCGTCTTCCCCTCGTTCCAGCAGCCCTGCGGTTATGCCGGGGAGCGGCCGGCCCATCGATCCGGGCCTGATATCCATGGACGCAAAATTGCTGATCATGATCGCGCCGGTTTCTGTTTGCCACCAGTTGTCGTGAATGGGCAGGCCCAGTGTCCGCTCACCCCAGATCACGGCGTCCGGGTTGAGCGGCTCCCCGACGCTCGCGATAAACCGCAGCGCGGACAGGTCGTACGAGGCCGGCAGCTCGGGCCCGTAGCGCATCAGCATCCGGATCGCGGTCGGCGCCGTGTACCACACCGTGACCTTGTGCTCGGCCAGCACCTGGTACCAGCGGCGGGCGTCGAAGTCCGCAGCGTCGGTCAGCAGGGTGAGGCCAAGGGTGAGCGGCGCGATGATCCCGTACGAGGTCCCCGTCACCCAGCCCGGGTCGGCGGTGCACCAGAAGACGTCCTGCGGCTGCAGGTCGAGCGCGAACGCCGCGGTGACCCGATGCGCCACCACCGCCTGGTGTACGTGAACGGCGCCCTTGGGCTTTCCCGTCGTGCCGCTGGTAAAATGCAGCAGCGCCATGTCCTCCGGATCGGTGGCCGGGATGTCGAATTGATCATCGGCCGCGGCCAGCGCCGACGCGAGTCTCACCGTCTTCTCATCCGGCGGCTCGCCCGCGATCAGGATGTGCTCCAGCCCGGGCAGGCTGTCACGGATCGGCTTGATCTTGCGCTGGTACAGTTCCGGGCTCGTCACCAGCACCTTCGCGTCACCGAGCCGCAGCCGCTCGCGGATCGGCTCCGGTCCGAAGGCCGGGAACAGCGGGGAGAACACGCAGGTGTTCTTCAGCGTGCCCAGCGCCGCGATGTACAGCTCCGGCACACGGCCGAGGAGGGAGAACACGCGGTCGCCCTTGGCCGCTCCCAGCTCGCGGAGCACGTTCGCGAAACGGCTGGTCTGGCGCCGGAGGTCGGCATACGTCAGCTCCGTGACGCTTCCGTCTCTCGCTATGCACCGCAAGGCGGTCACCGCCGAACGCGGGCCTGCCGCATGCCGGTCGACCGCCTCGTGCGCGATGTTGATGCCCCGTCCTCCGGGCAAGCCCTCTAGCGCAGAGCCTGCGGCCTCCCAGGAGAACTCTCTGGTTGCCCGGTCATAATCGGCCAGGTTGGGGGCGGAGCCTGGCAGATAGCGCTTCCGGATCGGTTCCCAAGCCATAACACAGACCTCCTACCATCAGGTCTCTATCTTCTGTCTAGGTCCTGCGGACGCCGCCCGCTAGAGGCCAAGGTCCCCGGATGCCCGAGCTCCTGGCCGTGCGGTCACCTCGGACATGAGACTTTCCCTTCCGGTGTGATCTGCAGGTTGGTACCGGCATAAAGATCGCGCGTCCGGACGGTGCATCTCCCCCGTAAAGTCCCGGGTCAGTACCCTGGTCTGCCCCGATCGCAGCCGCAATGCCTGGCTCTGGCGTTCATTCGCTGCGGTTGCGCCCGTCAGGCGTGGCACGTGAGGGGGTTGCACCAGCCGTACGCTCCTATGCTCGGCAGGCTCTATCGCCCGCCTGAAATCCGGGCCAGATTGATCGCGACGATCAGCACCCAGGTGATCGAGGACAGGTAGAACAGGCGCTCGAAGAGGCCGAAGAAGGGCTTCAGCCGCGGGCCTGCGATCGCGAGCACGACGGCGATGACGCTGCCGAGCATGATCCAGGGGATGATGGTGAGAGCGCCTTCGGCTCCGTGCCAGGCCGGGTAATGGCTCAGCGTCGACCATAGGCCGGTGGCCGCCCACACCAGCCCGCCGAAGGCGATGACCGCCAGGATCATGTGAACGGTCCCGTGCAGCGTCTGGAACCGGCTCCCGTGCTGGTCGGTGGCGAAGAACGGGATGAGGAGCCGCGCCGCGGCGGTCACGATCAGCGCCACCGCCACCTGGGTCGGGGTAAACGGGTGCAGCTGGGCCAGGGCGATCGCCAGGGCCAGGCAGCCCAGGCCGCCGGCGACGGCTTGCAGCCAGAACCAGCCGCGGTACCGGCCTACGCCGTAGTCGCTGACCGCATCGCGGACCGGGTTGTAACCGGTGGGGAGCAGATGCAGCGTGATCAACGCGACCGCCTGGACCGCGGTGGCCAGGGCCGCGACAATGCTAAAGGCTTTCATCACGGAATCTTTCCGGGCCTGGCCCCCAGGCCGGGCCGAGGTCGGCACCTGAGTCCTCGCCGGGCAGCGCGGCGCCGACCAGCGCGCCGGCCTGCTCAGGCTCTTGCTGGACGCCGCGCCGCAGGCCGCGCAGCGCCACGAGCGCGGCGACCGCCATGATCACGGCCATCCCACAGAGCACGTCCCGGGTGGCGGCGGCGAAGTCGGCGCGGATGAACGCCGGGATGGCGGTGACGTTACCGTTGCCGCCCTGCAGCTGCGCGATCTTGGCCGCCTCCGCCGACGCCGCGGGAGCGGGCAGGCCCTGGGCGGTCAGCGAGGAGGTGATCGCGGACCGGAATCGGGTGATCAGCAGCGTGCCCAAGATGGCGAAGCCAAGGCTGGCGCCGTAGTTGCGGACGGTCTGGGTGATGCCGGTGGCCTCGCCATAGGAGTACCGGGAGGCCCGGTTGATCGCGTCGGTGTTG
>JASHYW010000332.1 GCA_030042885.1 Streptosporangiaceae bacterium
CGGCCGTCGGGCTCGACGCCGCGCACGAGTACCGCATCATGTACGAGGCGCGGGCCGAGCCCGCGCTTTCCACCGCCGGCACGCTGGTGATCAGCTACAACGTCAACTCAGAAGCGGTCACCACCGGCTGCGTGCCGATGTCGTACTTCACCAACACCGTGATCATGCCCCGGTTCATCGCCGTGCCGCTGGCCGCACTCGGCCAGGACCCGGGCGCGCATGTCACGTCGGCCAGCAGCGGCCCGCCGGACTATCCGCCGATCGTGCAGCAGGACCCGTCGCAGTGGTTCGACGCGTGGAAGTACCCGGACGACTGTCCGCCGGTGCCCGCTGTGGTCTCCGTGCGAGCCAGGCCGGGCGCCGGTAAGGTCACGTTGAGCTGGCCGGACGCCGGCCTCGACATCCGCTATCACGTCTACCTGCAAGGGCCGGGCGAGCCGGGTGACGCCCGGGTGGCCTCCCCGTCCGCCGGCCATGTCACCATCACCGGGCTGCGGCCGGGCTCTTATCGGGCCAAGGTGGTGCCGGTCAACTTCTATAACCACACCGGGCGGGCCGCCGAGGTAACGTTCACCGTGCCGTGACCCGGACCAGAGGAGGAGTATCGTGCTCCGGCTGATCATCGCCATTGTCGTGGGCCTGGCCATCGCCATCGGCGGGACCGTCCTCGTGGTGAACGTGCTCACCAGCCACGGCAACAGCACGCCCGGCTACTCCTCGACATACAACTACGGCTCCCGCTGATCGCGCCGGGCCGGCCTTCGGCTGCTCACATCCGCGCCCGGCCGGTTCCGGCGGTCGGCAGGCCAGCCGCCCCGTGAGCAGAACTTGTTACGGTTATGTGTCTGGATCGGGCCGGGCTCCGGTGCGAGAGTGACGCCATGCCGCCGGATGCGGCCCGCCACCCCCGGGAGGAACGATGCGTCGGGTCATTGCTCTCGTACTTGCCGGGCTCGGGGTGGTCCTCATCGCGGCGGCGGTGCTCCTGCCCACCGTGGTCAGCAGCCAGATCGTCAAGTTCCCGCTGAACGAGACCACCACGGCGACCCTGGCCGGGACCGGAGTGAACTACTTCAGCCAGGTCAAGCTGACCGAGAAGACCGACGCCAGCGTGCGGGCCACCTACACGATCAAGGGGGACGCCGCGGCCGGCAATTCCTCGACCGCGGTGTGGGACGAGTCCGCCAATGTGTACGACGTCACCAACGGCCTGCTGGTCAACTCCATGACCCGCCGCTTCGCGTTCAACCGCCGCACCGCCGAACTGGTCGACTGCTGCGGGGCGAACGTCAACGGCGACTCCGCCATCCGCCAGACCGGGGTCGTCGGGTACGTGTTCCCGTTCGGCACCCAGAAGAAGACCTACCAGGTCTTCGACACCACCCTGGACAAGCCGGTGCCGTTCGTCTACTCGGGCACCGCGGACACCGACGGCATCGGCACCTACGTGTTCACCGAGAACGTGCCCGCGACCCAGGTCGCCACCATTGCCGTGCCCGGGTCGTTCTTCGGCCTGAAGGCGAAGGTGGTGAAGCTCTCCGAGATCTACCGGATCCACCTCATCTACTGGGTCGATCCTGAGACGGGGGCGTTGCTCAACGTCAACGAGGACGAGAGGGTGACCCTGCAGAACCCCGGCACCGGCGTCACCGTCGCGGTGCTCTACAACGGGGACCTGGTGGCGACGCCTGGCACGGTGAGCGCGGTGGTCAAACTCGACTCCAGCGGCCGCACCGAACTGTCCCTGCTCAACACGATCCTCCCGCTGGTATGCGGGATCGCCGGTGCCGTGGCCCTGACCGCCGGGATCATCCTGCTGGTCCGCAAGCCCCGCGAGGACATGGCAGAACTCGACGCCATCTCAGCCGAGCCGGCCGCCGCTGCCGCCACATCCAGCGGACACGCGCCGGTGCCGGTCATGGAAGCCGAGGCGTCCGACGCCACCGCATCCTCGCCCGAGGCCGAAGGACCCGAGGCGGCCGGCGGGCCAGGACCGCGGTAAGCCGTCAGCGCAGCAGCAGGCGTGCGGCGAGTTCGAGGTGGCTGCTCACGTCGTCCGCCGACGCGCGCCTGGTCACCCAGGCGACCAGGTTGGACAGCCACACATCGCCGATGACCCGGGCGATCGCGATCTCGTCGGCGGTGGGCGGGCCGTCGTGCATGGCCCGGGTGAACATTCGCTCCATCTGCCGGGCGACCGTGTTGACCTCGGCCGCCGCGCTCGGGTCGGCGAACATGAAGGCCCGCGTCATCGCCTCGGTGAGCATCGGCTCGCGCTGCATGCTGCGGGTGACCCTGGACAGCACGTACAGCATGCGGTCGTACGGCGTCTCGCCCGGGATCGGCCTGCGGTCGAGCTTCTCCTGCGTCCGCTCGAACTCCAGGGTCAGCGCGGACACCAGCAGGTGGATCTTGGAGGGGAAGTACCGGTACAGGGTCCCGAGGGCCACGTCGGCGTGCTCGGCCACGGTCCGCATCTGCACGGCGTCATAGCCGCCCTTGGACGCCAGCACCAGGGTGGCATCAAGGATCCGCTTACGCCGCTCGCGCTGGGCCGCCGAGCCGAACTCGGCGTCGCCGTCGACGCTCAGCGTCTCGGTAGTACGTGTTCTCGCTGGTGGCATGAGGTCCCTCGTCGTGTCCTACCGCCGCTAGCCTACATCCTGGTCGCAGATAGATGAAACGTGTTCTAATTCTGGGTAGGCCGAACGGGAGGATGGCGGTGCCGATCGCGATGACGCAGGAGCAGCAGGCCCTGCAGGTGTCGCTGCGCGACTGGGCCAAGCGGGCCGGCCCGCTCGCCGTGGTCCGCGCCATGGAACCCCCAGGGGGGTACGGGGGGACGGGAAGTCCCCCCCAAGGGGGGTCTGGGGGGGATGGGTCCCCCCAGGATCGGGGGGGGTTTGGGGGGGTCGTCCCCCCCGAGATGACATTGCTGACCGGCCTGGCCGATCTCGGGGTGTTCGCCATGCCGGCCGGCGGCGGCACGGTGACCGACCTGGCCGCCGCGCTCGAGGAGCTGGCCTGCGCCCTGGTCCCCGGCCCGGTGCTGCCGACCCTGCTGGCCACGCTCATCCTCGGCCGCCACACCGGCGGCCAGCCCGCAGCCCGCG
>JASHYW010000333.1 GCA_030042885.1 Streptosporangiaceae bacterium
CCAGGCCGGGTCGTGGACAGGATCGCCGGTGCGGACCAGGAGGGTGCTCTGCTTGTCGGTGTGGCTTTCCTCGATGACGTCCTGGCCCGCTGGGAGGGTGCCGGGGCCGCGGCGGGGTCCGGCCAGCCGGTGATGGGAGGCGAGCAGCTCGCTGACCTCCCCGGCGATGCGCACCCGGGAGGCGACGAGCACGATGAGGTAGTCACAGACCCGTTCCAGGTCGGTCACCAGATGGGAGGACAGCACCACGCTGGTGCCGTGCTCGGCGACCGCCTCCATCAGGCCGCGGAGAAACTCCCGGCGGGCCAGCGGGTCCAGGCCGGCGACCGGCTCGTCGAGGAGGAGGAGCTCGGGCTGCTTGGCGAGCGCCAGGGTGAGGGCGAGCTGGGCGCGCTGCCCGCCGGACAGCGATCCGGCCCGCTGCTTGGGGTCCAGGCCGACCTGCGCGATCCGCCGCCGCGCCAGCTCGTCGTCCCAGCCGGGGTTGAGCCAGGCACCCAGCCGGAGGTGATCGCCGACCCGCATGCGGGCGTATGCCGGCGTGTCCTGGGCGAGGAAGCCGACCCGGGCCAGCTGCGCCGGCCCGGCCGCAGGGCGCTGGCCGAGGACGGTGATCGCGCCGCAGGTCGGCGCGAGCATCCCGGCCGCCAGCCGCAGCAAGGTGGTCTTGCCCGCGCCGTTCGGGCCGACGAGCCCGACCACGCGGCCCTCGGGAATGGCCAGCGTGCACTCGCGCAGCGCCCAGGTCCGCCGGTAGGCCTTGCCCAGCCCGCTGGCCTCGACGGCGGCGGTCATCATGCCGCCCCTTCGGCGAAGCAGGTGCGGAACGCGGTGCGGTAGATCGCCTCGATGTCATCGGGGCCCAGGCCCGCCGCGCGTGCCGAGCGCAGCCAGTCGGTCATCGCGGTAAGGAACCGTGCCTGCGCGGCCGGGTCGGTCCCGGCCGGCGAGCGGGTGATGAACGTGCCGAGCCCCGGGCGGGCGCGCGCCAGCCCTGCCCGCTCCAGCTCGCGGTAGGCCTTGTGCACCGTGTTCGGGTTGATGGCCAGCTTGGCGACCACCTGCTGCGCGGTCGGCAGCTGGTCGCCCGGCTCCAGCATCCCCATCCGCAGAGCCTGGTGCACCTGCTGCACGAGCTGCAGGTAGGTGGCGACACCCGATGTCTGGTTGAGCTGGAACTCGATCACCAGATCTCTCATTCCACTAAGAGTTTAGTGAAATGAGAGTAGCAGCGGATGACGGCCAGAGCAACAAGCGAGTCCGGCCCGGCCCGGAATCGCAACATCGCGCACGTGCGAGCCCGATGGCAGGCAGGCTGCGGTGCACACGCGGTTCGCCGGACCACGCATATCATCCGTTCGTGCACGCCATACGGAGGAGCACCGACGTTCCCGGATCCGTATCAGGCGGCACTGTGCGCTGGTGCCTTTGGACGTGGTGCCACGCTTCGTAGTCAGTCAGGGGGCAGCCCCATCGACAGTTTCAAGGTTTCCCACGGGGGAGAGCGCGGCGCAATGGCGAGGACTCCGCGTGCTTTGCGCGCCATCGGCATAGCTAGTAAGATCTTAGGTACGATCCTGCTAAGGGGAGTGTGCGAGATTACCAGTGCAGTGTTCCAGGCAAGCGATCTCGCCGGCGTGAAGCGCCGGGAGTTCCTCGGCGCTGCCCGCGAGGGCGGTGCCCTGCTCCGCGACACCGACGGCTTCGCCCTGACGATGGTCCCGCTGGCGCAGCTCGAGGCGGTCACGGAGATTGCTCAGGTTGCCGTGGCCGCGCTGCTGGCCTTGGCCGCGCTCGGCCGTGGCTCCACCCGTGCTGCCGACTTGGGCCAGCTGGCCTGGCTGGCGGCCTTCGACGAGGACGACCGGGCGGAGTTCTTCGACGAACTGCGCGACGCGCTGTCGGTTGCGGAAGCGACCCGCGACGCGGGGCCTGTCGAGACGTGCCTGCGGGAGTGGCGCACGACCGCCCGGGCGCTGTCGGATCCGCTGCGGCGGGCCATTCTGACCGCGCCGGGAGACGATGACTATGCCGAGGTCAGCCGGCCGGAGGAGTGACCCCGCTCCCGGCGCTTACCGCCCGCACGTTGCCGCCCGCCGACCTGGCGGCCGCCCGTCGGTCAAGCCGGTTTTCCGGGTCCTGGTGAATCGCCAGTTCCTTGGTATCTGGAATGAGCTTCCCGGCCGGTGTCAGGCGTGGTCGGCTGGAGTGGCATAGCCGATGATGACGGCCAGGCGACCATGGCCCTTACCTCGGCGGCGGCTGGGGCATAACCTGATAAGTAGGTATTGGCTGATCGAAGTTCACTGCCCTCCGGGCGTCGCCTCCGACAGACCATACAGTCTCTGGGGATGAGTCCCATGGATGAGAACGCCAAAGCCAGGGAGCCAGAGGAGCGGGCCGCCAACACGAGACGCCAAGTGGAGCTCGGCTATGGGCACAGGTGCGGGGACTGGCCTGACCCGCTCAGGAAACCCTACGAACCGACCCAAGATGAGCTTGACTTGCTGTACAGCCAGGTGCCAGGGCACCGGTGGAACGGCTGGCGTCGCCTGACAGGTGATGAGGACTACTACGCTGGCTGCTCCTGCGGGTGGCGCAGTAGCGAGACGAGCTACGTGAGCCCGATGCTGCGCCAGGTGAAAGACCATCTGGACGCCGTACGGGCGATACGCGGCTGGCGTCCGTCAGCCCCCGCAGCCCAGGCACCGGGCCGGGACGAGCGCGACCGCGGCGTCGGCCAGCGCAGGATCCGGCAAGAACGTACCCAAGAGCTGTATGTGTTCGTGGAGAACCAGCAAAGACGTCTGTGCCAGGCCCTGGCGCAGTCCACCGATCTGCTATCCGCCAGCGAGGACCAGGCCGAGCGCTTGGTGGCCGTGCTGGAGGAGGCGGCAGCGACAGTTGCACCGGAACGGGCGAAGACCAGGGCATCTGCGCAACGTGCAGAGGCCCTGCAACGGCACGCCGAGCGCGCGAAGCAGCTGCGCGATGGGATCGTCGCCGCCGCCGCATCTCTCGCCGCAGTGGCAGAGGAAGTCGCCTTGATCAATCAGGACTTGAAATCCCGTCATCCCAGCGGCCACGCTGCATACAGCACCTAGCCGACGAGGCCAGCAAAATCGGCACGCAAAGCTGACCGCATGTCCCAGCGACGCAGGCAGCGAACGCTTGTGGCCGTGCTCGGAGATATGCCGGGAGCGGCTGACCAATCCGCATGACCGCCGCATCGGCAGCGCAGAAAGCGGACCCGGTTGACCACCTCGGGCTCGGCCTGGGCCAGAAACGCGGCGAAGCAGCGCAGCGCCAGGTCCGCGCTGGCGACGCTGCCGGGGCGCAGCACGCAGCCGACCTGGGCCAGGTAGCGGCGCATCGCGGCCTCCAGCTCGCCCCAGCCCGGGAGGGCGCCCATCCCGTCCAGGCCCCGCGGCGGGCCGGTTACCGCTGCCTCCCGCGGGCCGCGCCCAGTCGAGCGGGCTGGCCGGCGAAGACCTGCGCGTCGATCAGCTCGGCGGCCTTGCGGTACTGCGCCGCGAGCCAGTCATCGGCCAGGTGCAGGTAGATCCGGGCCGGCCTCGATCGAGGCATGCCCGGCCTGGGCCTGCACCGCCTCCAGCGCCATCCCGGCCTCCCAACTGGTAGGGAGCGGTTTACCAACCCTGTCGAATACCTGAGCCTCGCGAGCGGACGGTAGTGACGTCCTTCCTCCTCGCTGCGCTTTTCCGTTGCATCTGCCGCATCATGCGGGCCACTGGATGCAACTGAAGTGGATGCAACATTCTTTCGGTTGATGCAACCGGGTGATGGCATCGCAGGTCATCGCCGCTTTGCTGGCGACCCTGCCCTCTCGCTGTGAAGGTCGCGGCAGCTGCAGCGCAGGTCTGGTGTCCTCACGCTTTTCGCGGAATGTTGGATTTGATGCAACTCCGCGCCCTTGCAGCCGGGTCAGGCAGGTGTGCCGCAGCTCATGGCAGGTGGCATGGGTGGCCAGCCCGGCCCGGCGCCGGGCCGCGGATAAGACCACGTCCATCCCCTTGGCCGACAGCGGCTGCCCGCGGCGCGGGCCCTTGAGCACCACGAAGACCCGGTCGCTGCTGGTGCCCGGCGGCCGTTCGGCGTCCAGGTGGGCGGCCACCGCAGGAAGAACCGGCCCGAGACCGGAACCAGCCGCTGCCGGCCGCCCTTGCCCTCGGCGATGAACACCCGCCGCCCGGCGGCGTGCAGGTCGCCCAGTCGCAGCCCGAGGACCTCGCAGCGGCGCAGCCCGCCCAGCACCATCGCTGCCACCATGGCCCGGTCACGGTGCGTGCCCAGCGTCGCCATCAGCGCATCCACCTCGGCCGGGGCCAGGATTCGCGGCAGCCTCCGGGTGGCGCGCACCAGCGGGACACGCTGGCCCGGGCGGGACCGCTCCGGCCGGGTCGGCAGCCCCCGCGACACCGGATTGGCGGCCACATCCCCGCGGGCCTGCAAGAACGCGAAGAACCCCCGACACGATCGACAGCCGCCGCCGCACCGTCGCGGCCGATACCCCGCCCGGCTCGCCCTGAGCTCTCACCGGCTGCAGCGCGCCATGCTCCCCGCTACGGCCGGTGCGCTGCGCGGTGATGAACGCCAGCACGTCGGCGGGCCGGACCTGATCCGGCGGCACGGCCACCGCGGCGAAGAACACCTTCAGGTCATACGCGGCCGCCCGCACCGTGTTCGGGCGGGAGCGGCCGCCCAGGAACTCCAGGTACACATCGGCCAACGGCACCCCGGTCCGGGCCACCAGCTCCCCGCAGCGGTGCGAACAGACCGGCCGCGAATCCCCAGCATGCACTGCAGGCTCCCCACATCACAGACGACTCGATCCGTCAAGGACGGCCGAAATGAGAAGGAAGATCACAGGCATAACATGCATGAGCGGGCGGTTCCGCGGCGCGTTAAGCGTACACCGGAGAGTGCAGACCATCGCTGGACCGCTGGATCGCTGGGCCCTGCGCCGTGCGCCGTTGCTGGCTGTCGGCGACCACGGCATTGCGAGTGGGGCCAGCGGATCTGATCCAGGTTGCGCTGGTCCTGTCCGCGGCGTCCATGCCATCCCGGACTCGCCCAGGCGGGCGCCATCTCCGAGCGCAGGGCCGGTCCGGCTAAAGCCCGGTGAGGTGGCCGGGTCCGGCCGGCTGCAGACTGGCCTGCGCCCCACACGCTGTCCACCAGCACCAGCCGGCCGCCGGGGGCGGCCGCCCGCCACGCCCGCAGCGCGCTGTCCGGATCTGGAAGCGTCCACAGCAGGTGCCGGGACATCACGACGTCGAAACCTTCCTGCGGCACCTGGTCGGCCCTGGCCTGGATCGCGGTCACCGCGAACTGCTGCGCCGACGCTTTGGCGGTGAGCCGGGCCAGCATCTGCCCGGACAGGTCCACCGCGGTGACCACGTGGCCAAGCCCGGCCACGGCCATGGTGAGGAAGCCGGTGCCTGCCCCGACGTCGAGCACGCGGCACGGGGCCGGCGGCAGCAGCGGCTCAAGGGCGCCGCGCCGGGCCGCCCATTCTGCTGGCGTCTGCGGGTAGTGCCCGGAGATCCGGTCGTAGCCCGCCGCCTCTTCATCCCAGAACCTGCGGATGCGCTCGATGGTGTCGCTCAGAGCCATGTCTTACATCATCGGCGAATGAGCATGCCCCGCTATGAGGTCGTGCCGATCGGATGGGTGGAATCCCCGCTCACCGACCCGGAGCACGCACCATGCCGGGGCGATGAGGGCGCGCCGCCAGCGTGGATCGTTTTCGAGCCCGAGGTCGGCGAAGGGATCCGCGACCTTCGCGCTGGTACCGAGGGAGAAGAACCACGCCGCGGAGAAACGCCCGTTCAGAACCCATCGAAGCCCCCCAGACCAGGCGAAACCGGCGGACGGTCGCATCCTCCAGTCGGCTGCACTTGTGCGCCCGGGCCGAAGGAGGGTGGCTTGTCAGCTGGCCAGCCCCAGCGCGGTCCCGGGGTCGTATCAGGTAACAGGTATCCGGCTCTGACATGGTGACGGCTGTGGCCTACTGTCCGGTCCGGCCAGGCAGGAGGTCATCATGAAACACGTCCACCGCACTGGCCGCTGGCTGGCCAGCCTGACCAGACGCGCCAGTTTCCTGCTCGCCTGCCACGCGGCCGTGCCGGCCCTGCCGGTGACCACGCAGCCTGGACCGCCTCGCTGGGTCACGCAGTCGCCGCAGCCCGTCCCGCCCCGCACGATCGCCGCATCCGAGCCGCGCGTCAGCGCCCGACCGCAGGCTCCATCGGGAAGGCTGCACACAATAGCCGCGCCCGCCTTGCTGCCGCACACTGTCCAGCTGTGCATCCACTGCCGGGGGAACCCGGCCGGTTTCTGGGTCAGCGGCACGGGCGCCACGACGGTACGCCGGCCGTGGTGCCTGTCCTGCTGCGAGGAACTGGACCGGGACCGCTGCGACATGATCCCGTTCGATTACTGGATGCCAAGGCAGGCATGACGCAGCTACTGGCGCTCGGCCATGTCGGCCAGGCCCCAGCGCCCGTCTGTTACACGCATATTGAGTTTTCGTGCGCCACTTGAAGAGGCCGAAGGATGGATCCCAGTCGCGCACCGATCGGCGGGTCGGTGCGCGTTCTTTCTCCCGCCCGTCTCGCTCAGCGTGATGGGCGTGCGGTTGCATGTTGGGACCGCTGGCCTAACGAGCCGAGGCTGCCTTCAGGGCAGTTATGGAGACGGCCTCCGGCGCCGCGAGCGGGCCACGTGGTCCCGCTGGCCCCAGTTGGGCTAACCCTTAACAAGGCTGCTTCTTATTTAGGCTTATCGTGTAGGCGTAAAGTTGACGCCAGGCCTTCGCGGCGGGACGGGCGTACGGGCTGCGAGGTGCGGGTGTCTCCGTCCGGGCTAGCGAGCTGGCGTTCGAGGTCGGTGAATGCGTTGATAATCTCCGGGGCTTCGAAGGCGCGGTTCCTCCGGCCGACGGTGACCTGGGTCAAGACCCCGGCAGATACCAATCGCTCGATGGCTGCGTTGGTCTGCGGGTAGCTGCGCCCGATCAGCGCTGCGGCTCCGCCGACGATCAGGACGGGTGCTCCGGCGATCGACTTGATGAGCAGATCGGCGGCGGAGTTTGCGCGGACGCTCCCCAGCCGGGTGCGCCATTCGCTTTGGATCTGCTGGATGCGTTCTTCAAACAAGGTCGCCCTTCTGCCGGACGCGAGCCGACTCCATACCCGACTGGTGATCCCTTGCGATTAGGCCGAAGTTACGGCCAGTTCGGTAGGAAATTCTGCGCCTGAGCTGGTGTTTTGCCGGGCTGGCCGGGTTTTGTTCTGGCTACTTCAAGGTCAGCGGGATCGAGACGCCGATCAGGTCGAAGGCTTCCCGCTGGACGCTGGTTGGCTCGGTGAGCATCGGCACGGTGATCTGGGTGCCG
>JASHYW010000334.1 GCA_030042885.1 Streptosporangiaceae bacterium
TGGCGCCGGCCGGGAAGCACGTCATGTCGCTGTTCACGCAGTGGGTGCCGCACACCTACGCCGACTCGCCCGACGAGGCCGCCCTGGCCGCGTACGCCGACCGGGTCCTGGCCCGGGTGGAGGCGGTCGCGCCCGGGTTCACCGACTCGGTGCTGCACCGGCAGGTGATCGGGCCGCGCCAGATGCAGGAGGAGTACGGCCTGATCGGCGGGAATATCTTCCACGGGGAGCTGTCGCTGGGCCAGATGTTCCACGCCAGGCCCGCGGCCGGGTACGCCGACCTGCGCACCCCGGTCCGCGGCCTGTACCAGGCCGGCTCGGCCACCCACGGGGGCGGCGGCGTCACCGGCATCCCCGGCCGCAACGTGGTCAGGCAGATCCTGGCCGACCGCCGCGCCGAACGCTGGCGGCGGAGGCTCCGGCCCAGCCGGACGGACCGGGCGGTGAAAACGCCGGCCGGAGCCTAGGTCTGCTCAGAGGTTAGCGCCTGTGGCGGCGCTGCCTGATCTTGATGAAGCCGAACAGCGGATGGCCGGTCACGATGACGGTCGGCGCGCCAGGGTCCGCGGTTTCCGCGGCCTTGTTGCTGATGTGCCCGGTGTAGGTGCTCAGCGGACCGACGCGAGCCGCCCAGCCTTCGGGCAGGATGAGCTGGATCCACCCGGTCTGGGTCATCACCTCCACGGTGACCTCGCGGTATGCGCAGGAGGCCTGCGTAAAGTCGATGGTGATCCACCCGGTGGTGGACTCGGCGGTGATCCGCCGCGGCACGATCCAGCGGCCGGCCTGCCTGATATTGGGCGTCGTGGTCCGCAGGACCAGCGTGTCAGGCTCCGCGCTGCTGCCGGGGAACGAGGTGAAGGACGGCTGGCCAGGCAGGTCCGCCACCAGGGCCGCGAGCTGGCCGTACGTCCTGGCGCCGTAGGCCTGGCTGAGCCGTTCATCCAGCTCCCACGGTTCGATCCGGCCCTCGCCTGCGGCGACCCGCAGCCGCTCGGCCACGGCGTCCCGGTCCGCGTCCGATGCACGCTGGGACGCGATGTCGCTCGGCTCCGGTACCGGCGCCGGCTGATCCGCATCGGTCATAGCGCGACTGTAGGACATGGCCGCCGCCGCATGCCGCCTCAGAGGTCGGTCATCGCATCACTCGTGGTGGACGGCGGCGAGCAGGGCGGCGTAGGAGCGGACCAGGCCGGCGTGTTCCAGCGGGAGCAGCGGGCTGTCGGGCTGGCAGCCTTCCCTGACCCATTGATCGGACAGGTCCATGGCCCGGGCCCGCTCCACGGCGGCGAGCCGCATCGCGGCCTCGGGCTCGCCGTAGAGGCAGCAGTACAGCCGGGTTACCGACTCGACCAGCTCCTCGGCGGGCTCGGCTGACTGCGGCGAATGCTGGGCCTCCCGGTGCGCGCGCCACCAGTCGACCTTGAGTTCGGCCGCCTTGGCCGGGTTGGCGGGCTCGCCGTAGCTGAGCCTGACCAGCGCGTAGAACCGCCGCATGCAGGCCCGGGCTCGCTCGGCATCGTTATCGGGGAACGGAGCCCACAGCTGGTTGGCGCGCAGCACCAGCCAGGCACCGTGCAGGGTCCGGATCCAGTCCATGCCGAAACCGGCCCGGACCAGGCCCACGGAAGCCGCCAGCACCTGGGGCCAGCGCCGCAGGTAGTAGCCGACCCAGGCGCGGTACTCCAGGTCGGCGATCCGGACCGGATCGAATGACCGCAGCCGGTTCGGCGACCTCGTGCTGGTCGTTCCACTGCCCATGAGCCTGCCTCCTCGCTTCCGCTATCAGGGCTGTTCCCTTTGCATCCCGGCCCGATACATCCTGGTCGGCACGCACCCGGCCGCCGGATCCGGCCGGCGATGTGGCGATACTTCGCCGGCGGGGCCGTCGGCGCCTACTCGCTCACGCCGGACGGCTGGCAGCAGCTCACCTCGGCATGGCGGGAGGCCGGGGGCGCCTACTCCGGGCGCGGCGAGGGTGCGGCGGGCTGAGGCCACGGCCCGTTCGGTATAAGAGAAGTCTTGCCGAAGCGATGGTCTGCGCGGTCATTCGTCCAGGGCGCCGGCGTCCGCGGGGACGTCCACGGAGTACTGCCTGAGCACGTCCAACGGGACGATCTCCAGTGCGCGCTCGTGAGTCGAGGCCAGCACGACCGGGGCGGCGGCACCGTCGCGATGCGCGCGCAGCCAGTTCGCCGCGGTCACGCACCACCGGTCCCCCGGCACCAGCCCGGGAAAGCTGAACTGGGGCATCGGCGTGGACAGGTCGTTGCCGATGCCGCGCTGATGCGCGAGGAATTCCGCGGTCACCACGGCGCAAATCGTGTGACTGCCCAGGTCTTCGGGTCCGGTCGTGCAGCAGCCGTCCCGGTAAAACCCGGTGAGAGGATCGGATCCACATGGCTCGAGTTCGCCGCCGAGCACATTTCGGTCGCCCATGCTTGCAGTATCGGTATCCAGGCAGCGGGTCCGCAAGGTCGGCGGATAAGAGGTGACCGGATGCGCAATAACAGCGAAATAAGCAAGAGCGCCCGATGAACACCACAACATCGAGTAGCGGCCCGAGCCCAATTGACGGACGGGAACCATGCGGGGCGGCGGGCCGCGATCACGAATTCGGCCCGCAATTCGGCCTTAATGAACAGCACCTGACGTTGGC
>JASHYW010000335.1 GCA_030042885.1 Streptosporangiaceae bacterium
CTCAACCACGCGATCCACATGGCCGCGGTCACCCAGATCCGCTACCGGCACACCAAGGGCCGCGCCTACTACGACAAGAAACTAGCCGAGGGCAAGACCGGCAAAGAAGCGCTGCGCGCGCTCAAACGCCAGATCAGCGACGCCATCTTCGCCTGCCTGCAAGAAGACGCCCGGCGCGCCGCAGCCGCCGCGGCCAAGAGCCCGGGAGGGCAACCGGGGAACCACTCTGCATCCAGGGCGGCCGGCTCACACCCCGACCACCGGCTCTTCGGGCAAGCCACTGCCGGGCCTGCCACCTACCCTATGACCCCCACTGCTCCCTTCCCGCGCCGCTGCCATCTCGCGCGAGCGAGCGGCCGGGTCCAGGACCGGGCGCAGCCTGGCCGCGCAGCGGCGCCCGCAGGGCGTCCTCGACGCGGCCGCGAACGAGCCGATAATCCCCGCAGCGGGAAGGAGGCCGCGCCCCGGAACGCAGGGCAACCGTCCAGCTGGGAGGCCGCTCCTGCCTCGCCATCAGCGCTCCCCCATGACTTTGAAACAAAGAGGTGTTCGTTCTGCTCGGCGATGGGGTCGGCGATGTGGCTGCCTGTGCCGCGCCCGAAAGGTCGATCTGCACCAGGCGCGGGCTGGCGTGAGCATGGGCTGCTCGTCCCGTTCACGCGGGGTGAGGGCCTTGAACGCCTGCCGGGCAGTGAGCGGTTATCATCCGGGAACGATGATCGGAGCGGCATGAAGATCGCGACCGCAGCTGAGCGGCCTGAGCTGCGGCGGGCTGGCTCGCCGGTGTGCGTATAGATCGCCCAGCGTGATGGCCAGCCGTGTTGGCCGAGGATGGGCTGGGCGTCGCGGGCGGGACGCCGGGGTTCTTGAGCAGGGTGGCGGGTTTGGCTGTCGTGCCTGCGCCGCCGGGGCCGAAGGTCCTGTGCGGCGGGGACGTTGGTCCGTGGCGCCTGCGGTGGTGCCGGGGGTGGACTGACCAATGACAGAGGACCCCGGGCAGACGCGGAGGAACGGACCAGGTCCGCGCACCGCGCAATTGAGATCCGCGAGAAGCGGAGGCGGGTCCTCTCGTCACGTCCAGCGCGGGTCACCTTTGGGCTCCGGGCGGCGCCCGGTAACGCTCACGGAGCGCTTCTCAAAGGTGAGGGGTGATGGGCGAGACAACCGGTGATGTTGCTGTCGGCGGCGGGTGCGATGCGCGCTTCCGGCAGGTGCGTGAGGCGTTTGCCGACAACTTCGCCCGGGGCGGCGAGGTCGGCGCGGCGGTGGCGGTCACCGTCGGCAATGAGCTGGTAGTGGACCTGTGGGCCGGGCATGCTGACGCCGCGCGGACCCGGCCGTGGGCTCGTGAGACGATCGTCAACGTCGCGTCGGCGACCAAGGGCCCGACGGCGATCTGCGCGCACCGACTCGCGGACCGGGGGCTGCTGGACCTGGAGGCACCGGTCGCCGCCTACTGGCCCGAGTTCGCGCAGGCGGGCAAGGCCGCCATCCCGGTGCACCTGCTACTCAGCCACCGTGCCGGGCTGCCCGCGATCGACACGCCGCTGCCGACCGAGGCGCTGTATGACTGGGACACCATGACCCGGGCCCTCGCTAGGCAGGCGCCGTGGTGGGAGCCGGGCACCAGCCTGCTTCTACGACCTGTCCGGGAAGCAGGGCATGCCGGGCCAGGCGGAGGGCCGCACCGCCGATGACGCCGCGTACTGGCTGGCCGGCGCCACCCCGCCTGGCGGGACGCCGTGCAGGTCGTCGCGATCGACATGTGCAGCATCTACCTGTCGGCGGTGCGGCGGATGCTGCCGGGCACGGCCGTCGCCGCCGACCTGTTCCACGTTGTGCAGCTGGCCGTCAAGACCCTCGGCGACGTGCGCCGCCGCGTCATCCGGGACAAATACGGGCGCCGCGGCCGTTCCGGCGACCCTGAGTACGGCATCAAGCACCTGATAGAACGCAACCTGGAGACCCTGTCCCCGGACCAGTTCGCGAAGATCATCAACACCCTGGACAGCGACCCGGACGGCCAGCAGATCGCCCTCGCCTGGATCGCCAAGGAGAAACTGCGCGTCGCGGTGAAGCTCCGCGCCCGCGTCACCGGATCCACCCCGTGCCAGCGGCAGGTCCGCGACCGGCTCTGGGCCTTCTGCGACTGGTGCGCCCAGCACGAGGACATCCCCGGGCTGGCCGCCCTCGCCAGCACGATCTCACGGTGGGAAGACCAGATCGTCACTGCCGTGATCACCGGAGTCACGAACGCTGCCTCCGAAAGCCTGAACCGGCTCGCCAAACTTGAGGCCCGGATGGCCTACGGGTTCCGCAACCCAGCGAACCAGCGCCGGCGCGTCCGCATCGCCTGCACCCGCGGCACCCGCCAGCCGCGCTCACGCACCACAAACGGAAAGAGGACACGCCCGGTAGCCAACCGGCAACCCGATCCCGGTTAACTTCGAAGACCCAGTTTGTCTTCCTCGGATTCACGAGCCACGACCAGTCGCGTGCGGGCTCGGCGGGGACTCGGGTGGTTTCAGGTGCTTGTGGTACCACAGGACGTCCGTTCCTGACGGGAAGTCCTTGACTCGGCCTACCAGTTCGTAGCCGTTCTGTTCATAGAGAGCCTGGGCCTGAAAGGCGTAGGTGAAATGGACGGTCTGGGAGCAGCCGCGCGCCGCCGCCTCGGCTTCGGCGGCGGCGATGAGCCGAGTCGCGAGGCCGCGACCTCGCAGACTCGGCTCCACCCAGAGGCTCTGTAGTTCGCAGCAGTCACCCCAGGTCCATCCGCTGATGCCGGCGACGACCCGGCCAGCGTCGCGGACGAAGATCGCCAGGTCGACTTCGTCACCGAGTCCCATGGCGGCAGACGCTTCGCGGCGGATCTGCGTTTCGAGGACCTCGATGTCGCGCGGATCCGGATGGTCCTCGACGTGGAATTCCACCGTGATCGGCTCGTCAGGCGCCGACGATCTGCTCGATCAGCGAGACGTCATCGAAGTACGTCCGGAAGGACCGGATTTTCCCGTCGCGGAAGTCGGCCACGGTGACGCCGGCCAGCTGGACGTGCCGTCCCGTTGCTTCCAGCACCGCATCCTCGCCGAGGACGTACGGCCCGGTGTGATCGGCTTCGATGAGCCATTCGGCGAACGCCTTGTTGCCCACTTCGTCGAGCCCCCGGAACATGACGACCACGTCGGAGAACGCTACTTCACGGAGGGCGGCGAGGTCAGCGAGCGCTGGCAGCCCTTTCACGGTCGCGTACGGCGACCAGCCGACGACATCGTTGGTGAACAGGGTGCCCAGATCAACCGGTTCTCCGCCGACCTCGGCCTCTATCGCCTGCATCAGCACGTCTTTGCGCGATTTACTCATTGCAGTCCCTTGTCCCAGCCCTTATTGATCTGTTCAGCGTCTTCTGGCAAAGCCAGCGTGCGGTCAGGACCCGAGGACCTTCGCCTTGGCCGCTGCGAACTCTTCGTCTGTCAGCGCGCCCGAGGCGTGCAGCTGCGCGAGGTGTTCGATCTCGTCGGCCGGGTCCGCCGGAGGCGGCGCATATTGCGCCTGGTCCTGGCCCTGGTCCTCGTAGTCCTCTTCCGGCTCCTCATCCGCAGCGGTCCCGGCCGCGTGGTGAGCCATCGCCGCTCCGCCCGCTACTCCTACCGCCGCTCCTGCAATGAGCGCCCGGCGCCTTACCCGTCGCCTCATTCCCATGGAAAACTCCCTTCCGTTCGTTTGTCCATCGCGTGCCGAGTCTCACCCGCCCATCGCCGGACCGGCATCCCCCGGGCAGGGTGATGTTGGGAGCACCCGTCGGCCACAGCCTGGCTGCTGGCGTCCGGGGTAGGGCGCCAGCAGCCAGTACTATGCACTGATGCGGACGCCGATCAGGCACTCTCCAGACCCGATGTATGCGGAGCTCGAGGTGCACCGGACGATGATCCGCGACCGGGTTCGCACCGGGGCCTTCCGGCGTGCGATCGAGTCGGTGGTGCGCCCCGGCGACGTGGTGCTCGACGTGGGGGCGGGAAGCGGCATCTTGAGTTTGTTCGCGGCGCGGGCGGGTGCCGCGCGCGTCTACGCGGTGGAGGCGACGACGGTCGCCGTCGTGGCGCAGGGGCTGGCTGCCGCGAACGGGGTTGCGGAGATCGTCCAGGTGATCCAGGGCGACATCATGGAGGTCGAGCTGCCGGAACGCGTCGATGTGATCGTCTCGGAGTGGCTGGGAGGGTTCGGGATCGACGAGGGGATGCTCGCTCCGGTCATCGCCGCCCGCGACCGCTGGCTCAAGCCGGGCGGGGTCATGATCCCCCGCTCGGTCACGGCCTGGACCGCGCTGGTCCACGACCGGTACAGCGGGGAGATGGTGGAGTTCCTGCGGGGCAACCCGTACGGGCTCAGGCTCGATGCCCTAGCCGAGATGACCGTCAACGAGATCTTCTATTCCGGCACCTTCCGCCACCTCGCGGCGGATGACCGGCGCTCCGGGCCGGGCCGGTTGTGGACGACGGACGCGGGCCTGATCCCGCTGGAGCAGGCGCAGGCGCCTCATCAAGCCCAGACACTACTGCCTGTCCGCGACCACGGCACGGCCAACGCGCTCGCTCTGTGGTTCAGCGCCGGGCTCGCGCCCGGCATCTCGCTGTCGGTGGGACCCGGCGACCCGCCGACGCACTGGGGGATGACGACGGCCCCGCTCCGCTCGCCGGTGGAGCTCACGCCCGGCATGGTCGTCCGCGCCAGGGTCAGGACCGCCCCGGCTCGGCCGGCCGGGACCTGGACGAGCTGGGCCATCGCCTTGCCAGGCGCCGGCTGGGAGGAGCACGACGAGCAGGCGATCTGGCAGGAGATCGACGGCTGACCGCTTCGCAGCTGGCTCCCGCCACCAGCCCCCAGCCCACCCGGACCAGGGGTTCACCGGCCGCAGCCGCATCCAGCGCAACTGAGAACAGATCTTCATCTTCGTGCCCGACATCACTGCACGGGTGCTGCGATCCTACGCCGCGTGGTGGTGTCAACTTGCGAGCTGCCGACGTTAACGCCTACGACGTTAGCAATACGGCCGCCGCATCCGCGGATGTTGCCCCGAAGACCGAAGACGAAATCCCCGGCCAGTGTTGTCAGGGAACGCGGTGAGCATGCCGGTCGGCACCCGCCTGTCAGGCGCCGGACGGCACCCCGGTCATCATCGGCGGCGCCGACCGGACAAACCGCCACGCCGACGAGGTTGAACAGTGTCTGCCCACCTTGCGGCCGGTTACAGCCTCTGTTCCCTCTCGTTCGTCATGAGCATCGAACATCACTCCAGGCAGGAATAGGGCCATCGGAAGCGCGTGACTGCAATCCTGAGCAATGTCCACCAGGACGTGATGACGTCGACCATGACGACTCGGCGGCCGGAACGGGCTCGCCGACACCTGACTTGGCAGCCCGAGCACGGTGGTTCGCTCCGGACGGTGACAGCTCAGAGGCGTCAGCCGCGCGAATACCCGCCGATATGGACGCTTTCGCGGTGATTCGATGCTGGCTGCTGACAGGAACCG
>JASHYW010000336.1 GCA_030042885.1 Streptosporangiaceae bacterium
TTCTCGGTCGTCATGATGTGCTCCCGTTGTCGTGGGCGGGCTCGAATAGCTTGCGGTACTCGCCGTAGCCCTCGCGGTCCAGGTCATCGACGGGGATGAAGCGGAGGGCAGCGGAGTTGATGCAGTAGCGCAGGCCGCCGGCTGCGGCGGGCCCGTCATGGAAGACGTGGCCCAGGTGGCTGTCGCCGTGGGCGGAGCGGACCTCGGTCCTGATCATCAAGTGGCTGAAGTCCCGGCGCTCGACCAGGTTGCCCGGCTCGACCGGCACCGTGAAGCTGGGCCAGCCGGTGTGGCTGTCGTACTGACCGGAAAATTACCCGGCGTAAATGGGCGCACGGCAGCGGACCCGGGCCTGGCGCGGTGATCGGGCCTGGTCAGGGACGGTATGGGTCAGGCGGCCTTCGGCGTGATGGTGATGGGGTGGCCGAGCAGCGCTTCGATCTGCCGGATGTGGTTCCTGATCCTCCTGTCTTTGTCGGTGCGGGCCTGGTAGTAGCCGTAGCCCAGGTCGGTGTACCGGGCGGCCGGGTCGGCCAGCAGGTGCCAGATGATCACCAGGATGGAGCGGGCGACAGCGACCTGGGCTTTGGCCTTGCCGCGGCGGCGGGCGATCCGGCCGTAGCGCTCGCCGAGGAAGGTGGCGGTGCGGGCCGCGCCGGTGGCGGCCTGGCCGAGGGCTCCGCGCAGCCAGCCGTCGCCCTGGTTCTTCTTGCCGCTGCGGGTGCGGGGGCCGGACTGCCGGGCCCGCGGGCACAGCCCGGCCCACGACACCAGGTGGGCGGCGGTGGGGAACCTGCTCATGTCCAGGCCCGTCTCGGCGATGATCGTCCGGGCCAGGTCGGGGCTGAGGCCGGGGATCTCCGCCAGCCGGGCCACCGCGGGCAGGGCGGCGGCGTCCGGGCCGGTGCCGGCGTGCGGGCCGGTGGTCCCGTCGGCGTCCACGCCCCACGCGGCGGGCATCGCGGCGACCGCTGCGGTGATCCGGGTGGTGAGCTGGGTGACGCGCTCCTCGAGGAAGGCGATCTGGTCCATCAGCAGGCCGGCCAGCTCGCCGTGGTGGTCATCGAACATGCCGGCCAGGGCCTCGACGAGGTCGTCGTGCTTGGCTTTCATCCGGGTGCGGGCCAGGGCGGCCAGCGTGCGCGGGTCACGTTCCCCGGCGATCATGGCCTTGATCATGTCCTTGGCTGATTCGGTGGTCAGCTTGCTGGCCACGCTGGACAGCTTGACCAGGGCGCCCTCGAGCAGCTTTTCCAGCCGCTGGAAGCAGCGGGTCCGCTCCTGGACCAGCCGGGTGCGGGCCCGGGTGTAGTCCCGCAGCGCCCGGATCGCGGCCGGCGGCACGAAGGAGGGCCGCAGCAGTCCCATCTCGGTCAGCCGGGCCAGCCACATCGCGTCCAGTTTGTCCGTTTTGGGGCGGCCCGGCAGGTTCTTGGCTTGGGCGGCGTTGACCAGCTGGACGGCCAGGCCGGCCGCCTCCAGCACGAAGAACCAGATCCGCCAGTAGTCGCTGGTTGCCTCGAGCGTCACCATCTCGATGCCGTCGGCCTTCAGCTGGCGGCCCAGCGCGCGGATGCTGGCCATCCGGGCCTTCACCGTCCAGACGGTGCTTTGCCGGGCGCCGGGCCGGGACCGGTGCGGGGTGCGGATGCACACCATCCCCGAGTCCTTCGCCACGTCGACCGCGGCCACCCGCTCATAGACCCGCTCGTGCTCCTCGTCGTCGATTACCTGCGGTTTCACCTGCGTCATCGCGGTTTACCTCCTGTGCTTGTCCCGATGGGTGAACCAGCGGGCTGCCCGGGGGCCCCGGTCGGCGGGAACTGAGCCCGGAATACTGACCGGCGTGCTCGAGGCACAGTGTGCGACCCTCAGGTCAAGGCCCCAGCGCTCAGGCTTGTGGACGGGTTCGTATCCCAAAGTCCGCCGGCGTCACGGGCAGCCCACGCCCCACCGTCCCACCCCAGCGCCCGCACGACAGCACGAACGCCAACCACACAGGCGGCAGCGGCCCCCGCCCGCCGCGACCTGCACCATGGGCCATTTCGCGCCCCGCGACCATTCCCCCGGATGTGCAGGCTTGTGGAAACAGAAGCTTAGGTTTTGCAGAAAAATAACCAGTAGCCTCCTGGAATACGGCATGCTGATGTGGTATGGGCAGCATGGTGGTCACCAAGGAGATGCTTGCGGCGAAGTTCGAGGCGATCTTCCCGCATCTAGATGAGCGGCAGCGGCGGCTGCTGCTCGGCGCTGAGGCCCGGGCGCTGGGTCATGGCGGGATCCGGCTGGTGGCCCGGGCGGCCGGGGTCCGCGAGGCCACGGTGTCCCTGGGCGTTGATGAGCTGGAGGCCGGCGCGGAGCCGCTGGGCCGGGCGCGGCGGCCCGGCGGGGGCCGCAAGCGGGCCGCGGATGTGGATCCGGGGCTGCGCCCGGCGCTGCTGGCCCTGGTCGAGCCGGAGGAGCGCGGCGATCCGATGTCGCCGCTGCGGTGGATCACCAAGTCGACCCGC
>JASHYW010000337.1 GCA_030042885.1 Streptosporangiaceae bacterium
CCAGCGGCAGCGTGATCCGCCGGAAGACTCGTCGCGGCCGGTCGCCGAGCAGCCCGGCCTGCTGCTCCAGCCGGGGCTCGACGCTGGCGAAGGCCGCCTGCGCGCCGAGCACGTAGTACGGTGCCGACTCGTACACCTCCGCGATGACCAGGGCCAGAAAGGTGTTGGTCGCGGACAGGTTGAAGTGGGCGAGCAGATCACCGATCGGCGTGTACGGGCCGACCATGAAGACCAGCAGCAGGCCGATGACCAGCGGCGGCAGCAGCAGGCTGCACAGCAACCCGGCCTCCCAGATCCGGGGGAACGGTAGCTTCCCGCGGGCCAGCATCCAGGCCAGCGGCGTGCAGAACACGAACAGCACGCCGAGGGTCACCAGGCCGGACAGAAGCGAGACCACGAGGGGATCCAGTGCTCCCGGCGCCGTCAGGGCGCTCGCGATGGCGCTGCCCGATAGGTGCGTGAGCAGGGCGATGACCGGGCCGAGCAGGGCGAGCCACACCACTGCCGCCCCGGCGACAGACACGAACGCCGACACCGACCGTATCCGGAGCGGAGCCCCCGTGATCCGCCCGGATCCAGCCGGCCGACGCTGCCCAGGAGGAGGGGAGGGGCTATCTCCCTGGACAGCGCCGCCGGCTGCCGCAGCCGGGCTAGCTGCCCAGCTCACTCGAGATCGCCGAGGGCACCGCGCTCGCGTCCCCGGTCACCGTCGGCGTGAGCACGGTGAAACCGCCCTGCTTATACTGAGCCACGCCGGGCGGCGACAGCGTGTACTTGACGAACGCGATCCCGGCACTGGTGGGCTCGCCGACGATGGTGATGTCGATCACCTGCGGCGATCCGTGCTTGGTCCCGCTCTTGACGGTGACTGACGCTGTTTTGTACATGGCCGCATACTCGTTGCAGCACAGGTTGATCTGTGGCACCAGCGGGATGTAGGCCAGGTGCAGCTCGATCGCCTGCGTGACGAAGGCGCTCGCGGCGTCCAGCTGTCCCGACTGGAGCGTCGAGTCTAGCGAGGACTCGGCATAGATCTGCGGCGACGAGGCAGTGCCCCAGTCCGTGGTGCCCAGGATCTTGCTGACCGTGTCCGAGGGCAGATGGTAGTAAGCCTGAGCGAGCTGCAGCATGTAGATGAAGTCCCGGCCCTGCGGGTCGATGTTGGGGTCGGTCCGGCCGAGCTTGAGGCCCGGCGTCTGCAACAGGGTAAAAAGGTCCGACAGCGGCTTGCTGCCGTCGGCGATGGCCTTGAACTGGCTGGCGTACTTGCTGTTCGGGTTGTATGCGACGACCATCGAGGTCCCCGCGTACTGGATGTACCAGCTGGTGAACTTGGGCTCGAGCGGGGTGATGTTGTCTCCGCCGACGCTCTGGAAGACGTCCGGGTGGATCTCGCCGGACGCGATGTCGGCCTCCAGGTCGCCGGAGGACGCGCCGAAGCCAGAGTAGCCGTAGCCAGTGGCCGCCGTGAAAGCGGGGCCGACGACCTTTTCGTTCAGATATTCGAGCGAGGACGCATAAGCGACATTGGCCGTGCCCGTCGGCTTGCTGCTGGACGACGAAGCGGTCGCTGAGCTCGAACTCGTAGCCGAGCTGGACGAACTGCTGCTGCATCCCGCGGCCAGCGCGGTGCACGTTATGGCGAGCAGAGCGACGGCAGGCGCTCTTTTTCTGGCGAAGAGAGAGATCATTCCCAGAACATTGCCACTGATAGTTGCGTGGCGCAAGTAATATCGACATGCCGCCGGACAGACCGGGCTATTCCCGGCCAAACGGCGCCCGGCGCAGCGGTGAAACCGCTTGGCAGCACCAGTCTCCGGGGGCCATTGTTGACCGGTGAGCACCCGATGCCCTGACCCGAGCCCTTCTCGGCGCTCCGGGGGCGGCACCTCCGATGACGACGGGCCGGTCGGCCGGGAACCGTTTCACCCGCTCCCGGGGCACCGGCCGCGACCCATTCACCCTCGCAGCCGATGAGCGTCGCTCTCAGGTAAAAGAGGCCACGTGTGACAGGAGACAAGGCAGCCATGTCCCGCAGGACCAGCCCCCCGTTCCGGGCCGACCACGTGGGCAGCCTGCTGCGGCCCCAGCGGCTGCACCAGGCCCGCGACGACTTCGCCGCGGGCCGGATCACGGCCGCTGACCTGCGCGCGGTCGAGGACGAGGAGATCACCAAGGCGGTGCGGATGCAGGAGGACGTCGGCCTGCAGTCCGCCACCGACGGGGAGTTCCGCCGGGCCACCTGGCACATGGACTTCATCTACGCCCTCGGCGGGATCTCCAAGGCACCGGGGAAGATGGCCGTGAAGTTCACCAACCCGTCCGGCACCATCGAGTGGACCCCCGCCGCGCTGCATGTCGGCAGCAGGATCCGGCTGGACCGCACGATCTTCGGTGAGGATTTCACGTTCCTGAAGTCGCAGGTGACCACGGCGTTGCCCAAGCTCACCATCCCGTCGCCGAACATGGTGCACTACCGCGGCGGCCCGGCGATGCTGGACCCCGCGGTGTATCCGGACATGGAGGAGTTCTGGGCCGACCTGGCCGCGGCCTATGCCGAGGAGGTGCGGCGGCTGGGCGCGCTGGGCTGTACCTACCTGCAGTTCGATGACACCTCGCTGGCGTACCTGAACGATCCGGCGCAGCGGGCCGAGATCGCCGGGCGGGGGGAGGATGCCGAGCACCTGCACCTGCGGTACATCCGCCAGATCAACGCGGCGGTCCAGGACAAGCCGGCCGGGATGGCGGTGACCACGCACATGTGCCGGGGGAACTTCCGGTCGTCCTGGGTGGCCTCGGGCGGGTATGACTTCGTGGCCGAGGCGCTGTTTTCCGAGC
>JASHYW010000338.1 GCA_030042885.1 Streptosporangiaceae bacterium
GGACTGCAGCGGGCGGATCGCGTCGGCCAGCCACTCGACCGCTCGGATCACCGGCCGGTAGAGATACCGCTCGAACAAGGGGGTTACCTGGGCCTCGTAGTGCACCGGTCCGGATCGTCCCGCCGGGTCGTCGTCTGAGGCCCGGCGGACCGAAACCGACGGCCGGTACAGGGCGTCGAAGGTGACCCTGGTGGGTGCGGAGAACAGGATGCTGTTGAATGGTGCCGTAGCGGTCACACCAGCCTCCACCAGCACGTCGTGCGGCAGAAGCCATCAGCCACGGCGGCGGTTAGAGGCGGGCTTCATCACCTGTCCCGGATTTTACCGCGCCGTTATCGGCGGCCTCGGCAGCGACCGGACCCCGTTCCTGCTCCCGGCGAGGCGACTTCGGGGCGAGGGCACGCCGCTGCCACAATGAGGGTGTACGGGTGATGGGGCTCACCCTGGAATCGCGGCCCGGAAGCGGCCTGCTGACGGTCCCTGGCCCACCGAGCCAGGGAGGTTCCATGCCGCCGAGCCTGCCGCGCATCGAGGCTGATGTCATGGCCCGGTCACTGCGATGACGGTCCGGGAGCGGGTGAAGGCGGCGTCCCCGGCGCTGAAGTTCGTGCTCATGGTGGGGATCATGAGCTTTTTCGCCGACTTCACCTACGAGGGATCCCGCAGCATCGCCGGCCCGTACCTCGGGCTGCTCGGAGCCGGCGCCTTCACGATCAGCGTGATCAGCGGCGCCGGGGAGTTCATCGGCTACAACATCCGCCTGTTCTCCGGGCGCCGCGCTGACAGGACCGGCCGGTACTGGCCGATCACGATCGGCGGCTACGTCCTGCAGATGTCGGTCGTCCCGCTGCTGGCCCTGGCCGGGAACTGGCAGGTGGCCGCGCTGCTGGTCATCGCCGAGCGGATCGGGAAGGGCATCCGCAACCCGCCCCGGGACGCGATGCTCTCGCACGCGGCGAAGGACATCGGGTACGGCTGGGCGTTCGGGGTCCACGAGGCGCTGGACCAGTTCGGCGCCCTGTTCGGCCCGCTGCTGGTGGCCTTGGTCCTGGCGGTGACCCGGCATGATTACAAGATCGCGTTCGCGTCGCTGGCGGTCCCGGCCGCGATCATGCTGTCGCTGCTGGCGGTCGCCCGGCTGCTGTATCCACGGCCGCAGGACCTGGCGGCCGGATCCGCCCGGGTCAGTGCCGAAGGGCTGCCCCGGGTGTACTGGGTCTATATGGCGGGAGCCGCGCTGGCCGCCGCTGGCTTCGCCGACTTCCCGCTCATCTCGTATCACTTCCAGCACGCGGGAACGGTGGCACCGGCCCTCACGCCGGTGTTCTACGCGGTCGCGATGGCGGTGAGCGGGACCGGATCTCTCGTCCTGGGACGGATCTTCGACCGCGCGGGGATCGGGGTTCTCATCCCGCTGACCGTCGTGGCCGCCCTGTATGCGCCGCTGGCGTTCCTCGGCGGGTTCTGGGCCATCCTGGTGGGCGTGTCGCTGTGGGGGCTGGGGATGGGCGTGCAGGAGTCGCTCATCCCGGCGGCGGTCGCCCCGATGGTCTCCCCGGGCCGCCGGGCCTCCGCGTACGGCCTGTTCACCGGCATGTACGGAACGGCCTGGGTGCTCGGCAGCATCGTGATCGGCGTTCTGATCAACGTGTCGCTGGACGGCCTCGTGGCGTTCTGCATGGCCAGCGAGCTGGCCGCGATCCCGTTCATCCTGGCGGTCCGCAGGCGCCTGAGAGCCGGGGGCTAGCGTCCAGGGTCATGTCGTTGCCGGCCGGCGCGCAGCCCCTGGCCAGGGAGAGCATAGCTGAACTGAAGGAGTATCAGGATCATCGGCTCGGCCGATGTTTGCGCGGGCCTGCCTCAGCTGGCCTGCTTGGGCATCTTGCCGCAGGCCTGGGCGAGCGCGGCTGCGGCGTCGGCGGCGCTGCCGTAGGCGCCGATCTGCTGTGCTCCGCGTTTCGGCACGGCCACCCAGCGTTCGCCCGGTCCGCCCAGGCTGTCCCGCCGGACGTGCCCGAGGTGCTCCCCGTCGTAGGCCACGAGCTGGATGGCGTCCGAACGTAGTTCCAGGCGGGCGCGGGCCAGGCCGCGCGTGCCGGCCAGCTGCTCCAGCACGGTCTGCTCTTGCAGGTGCCAGCTTGCCGCCCACACGATCCGCTCGGCCTGGCGGATCACCTCAAGCGCGTCGTCATCGACCATGATCGCTCCCGCGCCGTTCACCGGGTCAGCCTGCGGTAGGTGACCCGGTGCGGGCGGGCCGCCTCCTCGCCCAGCCGGCCGGTCTTGTTCTGCTCGTAGGAGGCGAAGTTGCCCTCGAACCAGTACCAGCTCGCCCCGCCCTCCCAGGCCAGGATGTGAGTCGCCACCCGGTCAAGGAACCACCGGTCGTGGCTGGTGATCACCGCGCAGCCGGGGAACTCGCCCAGCGCCTGCTCCAGCGAGGCCAGCGTCTCCACGTCCAGGTCGTTGGCGGGCTCGTCCAGCAGCAGCAGGTTCCCGCCCTGCTTCAGGGTCAGC
>JASHYW010000339.1 GCA_030042885.1 Streptosporangiaceae bacterium
GCCGATGACATCGATGTCCAGGTTGACCTCCACATCGGCCCCGGTGGGGTCCGACCCTGGCGCGTTGGCGGCCCCGTCCACGCTGGCCGCGGTGATCGAGGGAGCAGGGGTGATGCCCAGCCCGCCGAAGTACGTGTCGAGGTCGCTTTGCGAGAAGCCGCCGCCGAGTTCGATGACGGCGATCGTCTGCCCGGCGCCGGTGGTCCCGGCCGGGAATCCGTAGATGCCGGCCACTTGAATCGGCGTGTAGGAGGTGCCCGGGGCAGCGGCGGGCCCCGGGGCCCCCCTGGTCCTGAAGTGCGGCCGGATCTCCGGCCTGGTGTCCAGGCCGAGCACCGCGAGGACCACGCCGTCCAGCGTGGCCGGCACGTACAGCGGCCCCTGGCGGTAGCGGTGCGTGACCGGCCGGCCTTGGTGGTCCGGGCTGCTGACCTGGGTCAGCGTGGTGCCGAAGGCGCTGGCCAGGTCCGCGAGGGTCCCCGCCACCTTGATCCGGCGGGTGGCCGGGTGGACTGCCGTGACCTCCAGGCCGCGGCTGGCGAGCTCCTGGCGGACCAGGTCCACATCGGCCGGGTCGGCCCCGTACCGCTCCGCCAGTTCCTCGCTGGTCAGTACCGTCGGCCCGGCGACGATCTCAGCGGGAAGCTCGGCCCGCCGCCTGACGATCACCGTCACCTCGGCCCGCTGCGAGGTGTCCAGCGCCCCGGCCGCCGTAGCCTTGGGCAGCGGCGCGCGTTCACTGCCAGCGAGCCGTACCAAAGATCCAGATTCGTCCGGCATTGTGTGCTCCCCTCGGGTAGGTACGGGGGATGCGCGATCTACCCCCGTCGTGAATTCTCCCGTGCCGGACGGGTGAACCACGGCCCGTTCGGAAGAATTTTTTTTACCAACGGTCCATAGTGTCAGCGCCGGCATCACCCCACAATCGCCCGATGGGATCCGGTGGTTTTCGCCGGAAATGCCCCATATCTATGCCCGGGCCGGGTTAGAAAAACGCGTGGACCGCGCCGGTCACTTCCTCGTCGTCGCTCACCACCACCAGGACACGCCACTTATCGAGCGTGGTGCAGGGGTGTGAGATGCCCAGGGCGACCAGGTCGCCGGGCGCGAGGGCGGCGCCGGGGTCCACGCGCAGATACGCGTGCTGGTCGTTGAGCTCGGTGACGTGCCAGCCTTCGGTGCCGGTGCCGGTGCCGGTGCCGGTGCCGCGTCCGCCGTCTCGCCCCAGCACCCGCACCGGCACCGGGAGGCCCTTGTCGAAGCCTGCGTCGCGGCGCCCCGCGCCCAGCAGGGCCAGGCCCGGCTCGGGCCGGGACAGCACCTGCGCCCACAGCTCGAGCGCGGGCCGGAGCGCCGGCGCGTCCGGAATGCCGCGGCTGCCCGGAGAGACCGTGCCGTAGAACCCGTGATCGTAGGTGAGGTACGCGCCGCTGCGCAGGATGACCCGCGACGCGGTGCCATCGGCGGCCAGCTCGCGGGCCACCACGTCGAAG
The DNA here is from genome assembly GCA_030042885.1 of Streptosporangiaceae bacterium. Next base: position 1,494 of record JASHYW010000339.1, read on the forward strand.
TACGCGCTGCCGCCCGCCGTCACGATGGGCTCGGCCGGGCCTGCCCCGGTCACGGCCGCGGCCAGGGCCCGGAGCCGGCGGCAGAACGCGGTAACTCCGGAGGGGACGACCCCCCGGGATCCCCCCGATTCTGGGGGGGAACCCTCCCCCCCAGACCCCCCTGGAATGGTCCCTTCGTACCCGGCCACGCCGGCCACGGTGAGCGTGCGGGTGGCGTTCGCCGCCTTGGCCACGGCCAGCGCCTGCTCGTCGGTCCGGCAGCCGGTGCGCCCGTCGGCGTGCCCGATCTCCACCAGGACCGGCAGCGGCCGGCCGGGCCGGTGCTGCTCCAGGGCCCGGTCCAGGATCTGCACGCCGTCCAGGCTGTCGACGTAGCAGTAGGCCTCGAAGCCGGGATCGGCGGCCAGCTCGGCGGCCAGCCAGGCGATGCCCGCCCGGTCCACCAGCTCGTTGGCCAGCAGCAAGCGGGGGAAGCCGAACGCCCGGTAGGTCTGCATCTGGCCGATGGTCGCCACCGTGATGCCCCAGGCACCGTGAGCCAGCTGGAGGGCGGCCAGTTCGGGGGACATGGCCGTCTTGCCGTGCGGGGCCAGCGCCACGCCCGCCCGGGCGCAGTAGCCGGCCATCGCCGCGATGTTGCCCCGCAGCGCCGTCTCGCGCAGCGTGAGCAGCGGATAGGTGAATCCCGCCGCGTGCAGCGGCGGCCTGACCGCCGCCAGCGTCGCCGCGCTGAGGGTGCCTCCCGCGGCCAGCGATCCGAAGCCCTTCTCGACCGGCTCGATGGGACGCTCGCGGAGCGCGCGCAGCCGCTCTTCCACAAGGGGCGGCACTGGGTACCTCACTGCGGCCTCCGTTCTCCCGGGCGGCGGTCCTGGCCGAAACGTATCACCGCGAATTCGCCGGCCAATGGCTACAGCTGCCCTGCCGGCTATTCGCCGGGTCCTTGCCGTCGCAACCATGGGTGACCGATTCCGCACTACTTGTTGCGATATGTGACGCTGCTGGGTCATGATGAACCGGGGCATTGATGACGGACGCGGTTCACCAGGCCTGGACGGAAGGGGCACAGTGACAGGTGCCGTGCCGCCGCGTGCCACGTACCGCGACGTATTCGCGGTGCGCGAGTTCCGGGCCGTGTGGCTGGCCGAGCTCCTCTCGGTGGCGGGCGACCGGCTGGCGCTGGTCGCTCTCACCCTGCTGGTCTACGACCGCACGAGGTCGCCTCTGTTCGCGGCCGTGACCTGGGCGGCCGGCTACCTGCCCTGGGTGATCGGCGGCTTGTTCCTGGCCAGCCTGGCCGACCGGCGCCCGCGGCGCTCGGTGATGGTGACCTGCGATGTGGTCCGCGCCGTCTTGGTGGCAGCCATGGCGATCCCGCACGTGCCGATCTGGGCTCTGGTGGCGTTGCTGTTCGCGGTCACGATGTTCGCGCCCCCGTTCGAGTCGGCGCGAGCCGCCGTCACCACCGACATCCTGCACGGCGAGCGTTACGCCCTGGGCACGGCGGCGCTGCAGACCACCATGATGAGCGGCGAGGTGGCCGGCGCGGTCGGGGGCGGAATCGCGGTCGCATTCCTCGGCGTGTGGCCGTCGCTGGTCATCGACGCCGCCACGTTCGTGCTGTCCGGCCTGCTGATCGGCCTGGGAGTCCGCGCCCGGCCCGCGGCCGCCTCGCCGGATACCGCCCGGGCGTCGTCGCTGGCCCGGATGCGGGAGGGATTTCAGCTGGTCCTGGGCAACCAGGCACTCCGCATCCTGGTCCTGCTCGGCTGGCTGGCGGCTTTCTACACGATTCCGCAGGCCGTCGCCGCCCCCTACGTGCATAAACTCGGCCGAGGGCCGATCGCGACCGGCCTGGTGGTGGCCTCCACGGTGTTCGCCACCATGATCGCCACGCCGCTGTTCACCAGGTTCGTCGGCGCGCGCCTGCGGCTCGCCCTGATGGGGCCGCTGGCCGTGCTCACCTGCGCGACGCTGGTCCTGACGGCCCTCCGTCCGGGTCTTGCCGTCTCACTCGTGATCTTTTCCGCCTCGGCCGCATTCGGCCTCTACCAGATCGCGGCCAATACCGCGTTCGTGATCAGGGTGCCTAACGAACGGCGGGCTCAGGCGTTCGGCATTGCCAACATGGGGGTGATCGTCGGCCAGGGGGCCGCTTTCATCGCGGCCGGTGCCGCCGCGGAGGTGGTTTCTCCTGCGGTCGTCATCGCCATCGGGGGCGGGATCGGTGCCGTCATTGCCATCGTGCTGACGCTGAGGTGGCGCCACGTGTCACCACCCGGCGGACGTCATGCGGCGGGACGGCGGACCGGTCACGCCGCGACTGGAACTTCGGTGCCACTGCGCCGATCTGGATAGCAGCGGCGAGCGGATTCGGCTCAAGTCCACGTGTCGCGCATTGCGGACTCTCCTCTCAGGCCGGGCTGCTGCGATGATGAGTGGCCGTCAATTCCAGCTGACGCGCATGATGGCTCTCCCTCCGGCAAAAAAATGCGATCGGTAACTAACCTGGGCGTAAGCACGCCAGGTAATCGTGGCTCGTCAATCACCATTTAGCGCCTGTTTGCCGGACGATGTGCCCGAATCGGACGCAATAGTGCCCAAGATGGCTGAGATGAGCTAAGGTAGCTATACGGAGCTAGTCCTTTACGGTGAGCTGCCGACTAGACAGGAGCCTGTCGAGTCCCATCCGGAACGGTGGACCATGGAAGCCTCGTCCATCACCCGCCGCGCGCTGGCGCGCGCGTCGGTGCGCACGTGGGCCTGGTGGCGGCTTCCCTGGCCGCTGCGCTGCTACGTCGGCGCCGCGCCGCTGGCCATGGTCGTGCTGATCTGCTACGCGATCCCGCGGACGACCTGGTACGCCGCGGACCTGTGGAAGTTCCTGCTGCTGCTGGGCTGTGCGCTGGTCTCGGTGGTGGCCACCCCGCGCAACGCGTACCTGAAGAGCGGCATGGTGCGGGACTTCATCACCGCCTGGGTGCTGCCGGTGGCGATCCTGCTGCCGCCGGTCTACGCCATGATCATGCCGATCCCGCTGTACCTGCTCACCCAGTGGCGGTCACCCTACGGCTTCGTGTACCGCCGGGTGTTCAGCGCCGCGGCCATCTCCCTGGCCTACGGCGCCGCGTCGGTGCTGTTCCGGGCGTTCCCCGGCTCCTTCGCCGGGCCCTCGATCGGCACCGGGGTACACGCCCTGACCTGGACGCTGGCCGTGGCGGTGTGCGAGATCGTCGGCGGCCGGGGCCACCACTTCCTCATCGTGGGCGCGATCAAGCTGTCCGATCCGAGCACCTCGCTGGCCGCCCTGGAGCTGAACGGCGAGGCGCTGCAGGGTGACTTCGCCGAGTTCGACCTGGGGATCCTGATCACGGTGGTGGTGGCGGTCAACGTGGTGCTGGCCGTCTTCGCGGTGCCCACCGTGCTGCTTGCCCGCCGGTTCATGATGCACGCCCAGCTTGTGGTCCAGTCCCGGATCGACAGCAAGACCGGGCTGCTCAACGCGGCCACCTGGGAGAGCGAGGCGATGATCGAGCTCACCCGCGCCGTCCGGACCCGTAGCCCGCTGTCGATCGCGCTGGTCGACATCGACCACTTCAAGGCGGTCAACGACACCTACGGTCACCTGGTGGGGGACAGGGCGCTGCGGGCGGTCACCGACGCGCTGCGCAGTCATCTGCGCGCCTACGACCTGGCCGGGCGGTTCGGCGGCGAGGAGTTCGCGATCCTCCTGCCGCACGCCCGCGAGATAGACGCGATCAACGTGGCCGAGCGCCTGCGCGCGCACGTCGCCTCGATGGCCATCCCCGTCAGCGACCACGACGAGTCCGCGGGCCACATCACGCTCACCATCTCGGTCGGCGTGGCGGCCCTCGACGGCTCGAACCGCGAGCTGGGCGACATGCTGGCCGCCGCCGACGCCGCCTTGTACCACGCCAAGGAAACCGGCCGCAACAAGACCCACGTGATCCCCGCGACCGCCCAGGCCTCCTGACCCGATCCCCGCGAGGTTGGCGGCCGGCTTGATGCTGGCCGATGGCGCATCGACCCAGCAAGAAATCGACCCAGCAAGAACTGGCACGAGGGTCCGTCGACCAGAGTGACCGGGCTACTCGATTGTCGCGTTCGGCGACATACCCGGCTGGATACCGCACCAAGACGCTAGGATCGGACGTCGAGCGGGATGAATGTCCCGTTCTCTGCCCGGAAACGGGCAGGAAACTTGCCTAAACCGTGCGATGGCACGTAGGAAGTGAGCATGCCTGACCCTTTCCCGCAGGACCTCGCGCGCTACCTGGCCGCCTCTACCGGCCTGCCGCAGCCCACCACGGTCCGGGTCATCGCCGACGTCACCGCCTACTTCGGCGAGACGATCGAGGAGTTCGTCCGCAGGCGCCACGCCGAACTGCAGCGACGCCAGCATCGCAACCACGAGATCTGGCCTGTGATTGCGGCCGAGCTCCGGCCGCGCCGGTTCGCCGCGCCCGGCCTGTCGGAGCGTCAGCTCCGGCGCATCGTCTACGGCTAGCCAGACAGGGAGCGTTATGCACAACCGGCTCGCGAGTGCAGGCCTTCTGGGCCTGCGCGAGCGGCTTTTAGGGGTCGGTGCAGGTGCACGGCCAGCAACCACGGCGGGTTCTTGCATAACGCGAACTTTTCAATAAAAGCACCGCGAAGGAGAGGCCCAAGTGTGCGGAATCGTGGGTTACATCGGCCGCAGGGACGCCATCCCCGTCCTCCTCGAGGGGCTCAGGAGCCTGGAATACCGGGGCTACGACTCGGCCGGCCTGGCGGTCATCCACCGGAACAGGCTCCAGGTCACCAAGACCGCGGGGCGCGTCCAGGATCTCCGGGACCGGGTCAGCGACCGGACCAAGGCCACGATCGGCATCGGCCACACCCGATGGGCCACGCATGGCGAGCCGAACGACATCAACGCCCACCCGCACACCGACGCCGAAGGCCGGATCGCGGTCGTGCACAACGGCATCATCGAGAACGCCGAGCAGCTCAGGGACGCCCTGGCCGGCCAGGGCGTGAAGCTGGTCAGCGACACCGACACCGAGGCGCTCGCCCACCTGATCGCCGCCGAGGTCGGCGACGATCACCGCCCGGTGAGCCTGGAGGAGGCGGTCCGCCGTGCGCTGCGTCGCGTGAAGGGTACCTACGGCCTGGTCGTGCTCGATGTCAAGCATCCGACCGAGCTCGTGGTGGCGCGTAACGGCAGCCCCATCGTGCTGGGCATCGGCGATTCTGAGATGTTCGTGGCCTCCGATGTCGCCGCGCTGGTGCGCTACACCAAGCAGGTGGTGTACCTCGACGACGCCGAGGTGGCCACGGTACGAGCCGCCGACTATCGCGTGGTGTCGCTGGACGAGTCCGGCCGGCACGGCACGGACGCCAGCAAGGTGCCCACCACCGTGGAGGCCGAGGCCGGTGACTACGAGCTCGGCCCGTACGAGGATTACATGCGCAAGGAGATCCACGAGCAGCCGGAGGCGCTGCGGCGCGCACTGCGCGGCAGGCTCGACGACAGGTTCTGCACGGCGAAGCTGGGCGGCATCAACCTGGACGCGCGTCAGCTCAGGTCGATCAGGCAGGTGAAGTTCCTCGGCTGCGGCTCGGCCTACTACGCCGGCCAGATGGGCGCGGTGCTGGTGGAGGAGCTGGCCCGCATCCCGTCCGACGCGGAGCCCGCGTCGGAGTTCAGGTACCGCAACCCGGTGGTGGACCCGGACACCCTGTACGTGGCGGTGAGCCAGTCCGGCGAGACGCTGGACACGCTGATGGCGGTCCAGGAACTGCGCCGCAAGGGCGGCCAGGTCATCGGCACGGTCAACGTGGTGGGCAGCGCGATCGGCCGCGAGTGCGGCCACGGTGTGTTCCTGCACGCGGGCCCGGAGATCGCGGTCGCGTCCACCAAGGCGCTGACCAACATGGCGGCCACATTCGCCATGCTCGCCTTGCTGCTGGGCCGGGTCCGCGACCTGTCCTCGGCATCCGGCCAGCGGATCGTGGCCGGCCTGCGCGCTCTGCCCGGGCAGATCGAGCAGATCCTGGCCGGCGAGGAGCAGATCGCCGAGATCGCCCGCAAGTTCGCCGTCGCCGAGCACATGTTCTTCATCGGCCGGGTCCGCGGCTGGCCGGTGGCCCGCGAGGGTGCGCAGAAGCTTAAGGAGGTCTCCTACGTGCACGCCGAGGCCTACCAGGCGTCCGAGCTCAAGCACGGCCCGCTCGCCCTGATCAACTCCTCGATGCCGAGCGTGGTGATGGTGCCCGCCGACGAGCTGCTGTCCAAGAACATCTCCACCATCGAGCAGATCAAGGCCCGCGGCGGCCCCGTCATCGCGGTCACCAGCGCCGAGCTGGCCCCGAACCTGGCTGACGAGGTGATCCGGGTCCCCAGCGGCGAACCCGAGCTGGACCCGCTGCTGCTGAACGTGCCGCTGCAGATGCTGGCCTACCACCTCGCAGCCAAGCTGGGCCGGGATATCGATAAGCCCCGCAACCTGGCCAAGAGCGTCACGGTGGAGTAACGCCGGGCCCCTCGGCGCCCCAGAGCCGCCCGGGCGCCCGCCATCACCCGGCGTATAGGCAAATGCCCGGGTCCGTCATCACGCCGCGTAAAAGCGTGTCCGGCTGTCATCACGCCACGTATAAAACGAGCTGGGCCGCGGGCATTATCAATGCGCGCAATCACGGCGGGAACTCGCCGTCCGGAACTCAGCGTAACTGAATCGGAGCCGGTAATAGGGGCGTATGCACGCCAGGTAATCATGACTCGTCAATCACCATTTCGCCTCTTGGCCGGACCCGGTGCCCGAATCGGGGGGGCAATAGTGCCCAAGATGGCTTAGATGAGCTATGGTAGCTATACGGAGCTAGTCCTTTACGGTGAGCTGCCGGCCCGGCAGGAACCTGCCGGACCCCATCCGGAACGGTGGACCATGGAAGCCTCGCGCATCACCCGCCGCCTGCTGGCGCGCGCGTCGGTGCGCACGTGGGCCTGGTGGCGGCTTCCCTGGCCGCTGCGCTGCTACGTCGGCGCCGCGCCGCTGGCCATGGTCGTGCTGATC
>JASHYW010000340.1 GCA_030042885.1 Streptosporangiaceae bacterium
GGGCGGCGTCAGCGCGGTCGGCGCGGCGGTGGCCAACGCGGTCCGGGACGCGCTCGGCCTGGCCGGCGGCGTCGGCCAGCTGCCGCTCACGCCAGCCAGGGTCCGCGACCTGTGGGAGGCCCGCCATGACGGCCGAGGGTTACGTCAGCAAGACCGACCTGGTCGCCGCGCTCATCCGCGAGCTGGTCATCACCGGCAAGCTCGCCGCGGGGGAGCAGCTGCGCCAGCGTGACCTGGCCCAGCGGTTCGGCGTCAGCCAGACCCCGGTCCGGGAGGCGATGCGACGGCTGGAATCGGAAGGGCTGCTGGTCTGCGACACCCACCGGGGTTTCACCGTAGTCGCCCCCGACGAGGGCCGGCTAGAGGAGAACTTCCGGATTCGCGCGGCCCTTGAGTCGCTGGGCGCGTCGCTGGCGGCCCGCAAGATCGACGCCGATGGCCTGGCCCGGCTGCGGGACCTGAACGACCAGGTGCGAGCACTGGCCGACGACGACCCGGACTATGCGGAACTCAACCGGGAGTTCCACTTCACCGTGTACGAGTATGCGCACAGCCCGCTGCTGCTGTCGCTGATGCGGCTGCTGTGGGCGTCGCTGCGCGGCGGGCCCAGGGTGACGCGCAGCCATGCCGAGTCCGCCCGCCAGCACGACGAGATCCTCGCCGCGCTGGCTGCGGGGGACGCCGACCTCGCGTCGGCTCGGACATACCAGCACATCATGGGCGCGGATCCGGTAAGAGATACCGAAACAGGCCCGTAGCCAGATCCGAAGGGAGCCGCCGTGCCAGCGATCGTGACCGACGACGGCGTGACGCTGCACGCCGAGGAGGCCGGGCAAGGCGTGCCGCTGCTGTTCGTCCACGAGTTCGCCGGCGACCACCGCAGCTGGGAGCCGCAGGTCCGCCACTTCTCCGCGGCCTACCGCTGCATCACCTACGCTGCCCGTGGCTACCCGCCCTCGGACGTACCGACCGATCCGGGCGCCTACACCCAGGCGCGGGCGGTCTCGGACGCCGTCGCGGTCCTCGATGGTCTCGGCGCGGCCCGAGCGCACGTGGTGGGACTGTCCATGGGCGGCTTCACCGCGCTCCACCTGGTGCTGGCGCACCCGGACCGCGTCCTGACGGCGGTCGTGGCCGGAGCCGGGTACGGCGCCCAGCCCGAGCGCGCTGACGCATTCCGCGCCGAGTCCATGCTGACCGCGGCCGCGTTTGCCGCCGAGGGCGCGGCCAAGGTCGCCGAGCGATACGCGGTCGGCCCGGCCCGCGTCCAGTTCCAGAACAAGAACCCGCGCGGCTGGGCCGAATTCGCCGGGGCGCTGGCCGGGCATTCCTCGCTCGGCAGCGCGCTGACCATGCGCGGTGTCCAGGCCGCCCGGCCCTCGCTCTACGCGCTCACCGACGAGCTGGCCAAGGTGCGCACCCCAGTCGTGGTGGTGGTGGGCGACGAGGACGAAGGCTGCCTGGAACCCGCGCTGATGCTCAAGCGCACCATTCCCACCTCCGGCCTGGCCGTCCTGCCGCGTACCGGCCACACCGCCAACCTGGAAGAACCCGACGTGTTCAACCGTGTCGTCGACCGTTTCCTGGCCACGGTGGCCCGCGGTGCCTGGCATCCCCGCGATCCCCGCTCGCTGTCGGAATCCACCATGGGCCTGCGCTGACCTGCTGACCGGCCAGCGTCAGCCGGACCTCAGCTGCCGCCCGGCAGGCTGCGGGAGCGCTGGTCTACGCCCAGTTCACCGTACGGATAGTCGACCGGGTGCGGGTCGCTGGCCGCGTCCAGCGCCGCGGTTTCGGCCGGGGTCAGGTGCAGGCCGGCCGCCCGCAGGTTGGTCTCGAGCTGGCCCAGCGTGCGGGCGCCGAGGATGGTCGAGCTGACCGCGGGCCGGTCGGTCACCCACGCGAGCGCCACCTCGGCCATGGAGATGCCGCGGTCCCCGGCGATCTTCTGCACGGCGTCGATGACGTGCCACGTGCGGTCGGTGCCGCGCCGGTCGTAGGCTTCCATGCCGCGGTTCGGGTCCTCGCCGAGACGGGTCGCGCCGGACGGGCGCTGATCGCGCCGGTACTTGCCGGACAGCCAGCCGCCGCCGAGCGGGCTCCAGGGCAGCAGGCCCAGGCCCGCGTCGATCGAGGCCGGCGCGATCTCCCACTCGGTCTCCCGGGCCAGCAAGCTGTACTGCGGCTGGATCGTCACCGGTCCGGCCACGTTCAGGGCGCGGGCCAGGTACACGGCCTTGATCAGCTGCCAGCCGGTGAAGTTGGACAGCCCCCAGTAGCGGATCTTGCCTGCGCGCACGAACCCGTCGAGCGTCCGCAGGGTCTCCTCCAGCGGGGTCAGCGCGTCGAACGCGTGCACCTGGTACAGGTCCACCGCCTCCAGCCCCAGCCGGCGCAGCGAAGCGTCCAGCGCCCGGGTCAGATGGCGCGCGGACAGCCCGGAGCCGTTCGGCGAGTCATACCGCGAGGACCCGAAACGGCCCTTGGTGGCCAGCACCACCGGCTCGGTGACGTCGGACGGGCGGCTGGCGAACCAGCGGCCGATGATCTCCTCCGACCTCCCGTCGCCGTACACGTCGGCCGTGTCCACCATCGTCCCGCCCGCCTCGACGAAGCGGTCGAGTTGCTGGTGTGCGCCGGCCTCATCGGTCTCGACGCCGAAGGTCATCGTGCCCAGGCACAGGCTCGACACCGCGCAGCCGCTGCCTCCCAGAGTCCGATAGTCCATCTGGCCAGGCTACTCAGCGTCGGCCCGCGGCGAAGTTCCGGGCCCGCCGTCATCCCCGCGGTGCCGGGCGGCATCGCGGGGTGGCGGGTCGCCATCGTCGATGATGGGATCACCGCCGGGACAGCCGTCAGGGCCTGCTTCCAGCAGGTGCGCGACGACGGCGCGGTCCCGGTCGCCGTGGCTGCCTTGCTGTCGCTCGGCCAGGCCAGCGCCGGGATCCAAGCCATGTTGCCGATGCCCTATTACGCGGTCGGCACGATATCGAGCCAGGTATGCCCCACTGGACAGTGCCCGCTGTGCGCCAGTGGCGTTGCGCTCAGGGACCCGGCGTAGCGGCCAGCGTGCCGGCCGGCAGCCGCCGGGCGAGGACCAGCGCGGCCAGGCCCACGGCCGCTGCAGCGGCAAAGGCGGCCGTGATGCCGATCCGCAGGTCGCTGCCTGCGGCGGCTGCTACAGCCGCGCCGCCCACCCCGATGCCGATTGCGGTCCCGAGCACGTCGGCCAGGTTCAGGGACGCCGACGCCTGTCCCTCCTGCCCGGGCGTTGCCTTCTGCAGCATCATCAGCGAGAGCGGCGCGTACGCCAGCCCCATGCCCAGGCCCGCCACCGTCCAGGCCGCCAGGCCTTCGGCCACTGGGGTGCCCGGCTGCAGGACCAGGACCATCCCGGCGATGCCCGCCAGGATGATCACCAGCCCGCAGCGCACCAGGCGGCGTCCATCTGAGGTTTCGCTCAGCCGGGCCTGCACCCAGGCGCCCGCTGTCCAGGCCAGCGTGGCGCCGGTCACCGCGATGCTGGCCACCACCGGGCTGCGATGGCGCACCGCGGTGATCGTCAACGGGACGTAGGCATCCGCGCCAAAGAACGTGAACGTCAGCAGGCCCCGGAGGAGAATGGTGGCAGGCAGCCCCCGGCGGGCGGTCAGGGTGCCGGGCGGCACCAGCCGGACCAGCGCGGGCAACCCGGCGACGACGCCGACTCCGATCAGGGCGAGGCCGGCCAGTACGCTGCCGGAGCCGGGCGCGAGCGTCAGGCCGGCCAGGAAGATCGCGGCGCCCGCCGCCGTGCGGATGCCGTCGATGATCCGGTGCGCCGGCGCAGGCGCCGAGTCGGGCGGCCCCAGACGTATCAGCGCTGGCACGGCGATCGCCCCGGCCACTGCGACCACTGGCAGCAGGCCCAGGAACACCCACCGCCACCCGAACAGGCGCGCTACCTCGGCGCTGAGGGCCGGCCCGAGCAGCCCCGGCACGACCCACGCGGTCGACAGGACCGCCATCATGCGTGCCCGGAGCACTCCGGGCAGGCTGCGGCCGATCGTCGCATAGGCCACCGAGGGCACCGCCCCGGCCCCGATGCCCTGCAGCACCCGGCCCGCGACCAGGACGCCCATCGACGGCGCCAAACCCGCCACGGCCAGCCCGGCGCCGAACAGCACCACTCCGGCCACGAACGGGACCGCGGGCCCGCGTCGGTCAGCCTCCCGGCCAGCGGCCACGATGCCGACCAGGCTGCCCAGCATGAAGGCGCTGAACACCCAGCCGTACAGCCGCAGCCCGCCCAGATCTCGGGCGACCACCGGCATCACCGTCACCACCGCCAGCGCCTCGGACGCCACGAAGGTGGTGGTCAGGACCAGGCCCACGGTGAGCGCGCGCCGCTGCGGCGCCCACAGCCCGGGCACCCGGCTCTCGGCCGCCGGCCCGTCCTTCGGTCTCCGCGCACCGATGCGTTTGCGAGTGATCAGGAATCTCAACTGGTGTCAGTGAGGCCAGCGATCAAGGAGCAAGCAATGCATCTACTGATCAGCCTGGCCGCTCATCGAGCCGGAAACCCACCTTCAAGGTGACCTGGAAGTGGCAGCGCCCGCCATCCTCGATGCGGCCCCGCATTCCGGTGACCTCGAACCAGTCGAGGTTGTGCAGCGTCTTGGAGGCGCGGCCGATGGCGCCCCTGATGGCATCGTCGATGCCTTCAGTGGAAGAGCCGACGATCTCGCTGACGGAATAAACGTTTTCGGCCATCGATGATCCCTTCGACGTGGTGTCCCCTTGCTTAACTTAGCGACCTTTGAAGGTTGATAGCCGTTCCGCGGCAGCGGCACTACGGTCGGCGGGCCAGCTCGTCAGGGACATCGGGTTCGGAGTTCATGGGCGGACATTGCGGCCCGCGTAATCCCGCGGGCTCCTCCTTGTGGCGGCGATCGCGAGACCATCTTAGCGGCGCGAAAAACGATCGAATATTCCAGCGTGTCGGACCGCGAGAATGTCAAAGGCACCTGTTAGAGTCCTGTATTAGAACATAATACCTATTAGACAGAACGGACCACCCGGGAATGCGGTGGGCTAGGGCCAGCCGGAGAGGAGGTGAGACAGCCGCCATGACGGCCGTGATGGTTCCGGCGAACGCGGCCGAGGCGCTGGGGATGCTCCAGGCCGCGGGTACGTTCCTGGCCGACATGGACGCGCCCAGCATGTCCGCTGGAGCGCTGGCCGAGTGCCTGCGGGGCCTGGAGCAGGCCGACGCGGTGCAGGCCGCGGCGCGCGGCCGGATGCTGGCCGCCTTCGACACCCAGGACGGGCCGGTGGCCGACGGGCAGCGGACCACCCGGGCCTGGCTGGTGCACACCACCCGGGTGACCCGGGGGCAGGCCGCCGAGCACAAGGCGGTGCAGGCGCTGGCCCAGGGCCACGCCCCGCTGCTGGCCGGGCTGCGCGGCCAGGCGGTCACCAAGTCGGTGGCGCTGCAGCTGGCCAAGTGGACCGCCGCGATCCCCGAGGAGTTCCGGGCCCAGGCGGAGGAGATCGTGGTGGCCGCGGCGCGGGCCGGGGCGGGGCTGCGCGAGCTGGCGGCGATCTGCGCCGAGATCCGGTACCGGACCGCCCCGCCGGACCCTGACGAGGACCCGCGGCTGGACCGGGCGCTGTTCCTGGACACCACCATGGACGGCGCCGGGGTGGTGCGCGGTGATCTGACGCCGGAGTGCGCGGCGATGGTGCGGGCGGTGCTGGATGCGCTGTCCGCCCCCTGCGGGGCCGGAGATCTGCGGACCCGGCCGCAGCGCTATCACGACGCGCTGGCGGAGGCGATGCGCCGGCTGCTGGCCTCGGACCTGCTGCCGGCCCGGGCTGGGCAGCCGGTCAAGGCCCTGGTGCATGTGTCGTTCGCGGACCTGTGCCAGATGGACGCCGATTCGGTGCTGCAGGACAAGTGGATCGAGGACTACCGGGCGCGGTGGGCGGCGCACCGGGCCGCCGCGTCGGCCGGCCCCGGCGACGGCGGCGCCTGGCTGGACGGGGACGACGCCCGGGCCGTGGTCTGCGACGCGATGATCGTCCCCGTGGTCACCGGCGACGTCGACCCCGGCGCGGTGGAGGAGCTGATCGGCCTGTGCGTGCAGTACGACCGGATCCGCGGCCACGCCAACGGCAGCACGGGCACGCCACAGGGCACCGTCAGCCCGGATGGCCGGGGCGGCGCGGGCGCTGGCAGCAGGCACGCTGAGGTGCTGGCCATGCTGGAGCACCAGATCCTGGCCGCGGTCCTGCAGGTCATGTCCGGGCCCGGCGGGGTGGCCTCGTTCCTGCGGCGCAACCTGCTGGGTAAGGGGCTGGGCGGGCCGTCGCTGCCGCTGGACGTCGGCCAGACCGACCAGATCCCGGCCCACCTACGGCGGCTGGTCGCGCTGCGCGATCAGGGCTGCCAGTTCCCCGGCGGCTGCGACCAGCCCGCGCCCGGGTGCGAGCCGCACCACGTGGTGCACCGGGCCGACGGCGGCCGCACCAGCCTGACCAACCTGAAGGATTACTGCTGGTGGCACCATCACGTGGTGCTGCACGAGCTGGGCTGGGAACTGACCGTCCACCCCGACGGCACCAGCCAGGCCCGCAGCCCGGCCGGGAAGATCATCCGCAGCCACAGCCCGCCACCCCGCCCCGGGTAACCAGCCCCGCCCGGAAGATCCGGGCACTGGCATCCTTCCAGGAGCCTGGGGAAGAGCTAACGCAGCGGCCTCACCTCAACCGTGCCGTACCACGCCGCGGGCACCCGAGTCGCCACCTCGATCGCCGCGTCCAGGTCCTTGCACTCGATGACGAACAAGCCACCGATCTGCTCCCTGGTCCCGGCGAACGGGCCGTCGGCGATCATCACGTCGCCGCCATCCCAGCACCGCACCGTGGTCGCGGTTTCGGCGGGGTGCAGGTGCTCGCTGGCCAGCAGCACGCCGCGTTCGCGCATCTCATCCTCGAACGAGGTGAGTGCCGTCGCCCGCCGCGATCGCTCCTCGTCGCTGATCACCGCACTCTCGTCGGTACACGTCAGCAGGGCATAGCGCATGACGCCTCCTGGTGGTCGCAGTCACCAGTACCGACACCGCGGGCGAGCAGAACCGGGCACGGACGAGCCTGGCGTCCGGCATCCCGGCGATCCGAGTGACCTTCAGAACCTGGCCCGGAGGCCCTCCGCAATCTCCTCCGGGCTCACGTCGATCAGCGCCTCGCCCCAGAGGCGCTCGAAGTAGGTGGCATCGCTGCGGTACATGGGCTCCGGGTTCGACCGGCTGAGTATCTTGAGCACCAAGTGGTGCCCGTCCTCATGCGCGTGCGGCCCGCCGCCGATAGCGCCGAAGTTGAATGAGATGAGGTTCCAGTCCTTGTAGGCCGCCAGCACCTGGGATAGTCCCTGCCCCAGGTCCCGGGTGTCCTGCTCGGTCAGCTCGGTCACGTCCGCGGCGCCGTCGACCACGGCCCACACCTCGTGGAACCCGGTCGGGGCGAACGGGGTCAGCCAGGCGGTCCGGCCGATGTGCCCCACCCACCGCGGACCGCTGGCTTCCTGGTCGAGCAGCGCGGCCCAGTACGACCCGTGGCGTTCTTTCCACGCCCTGGCCTGCTCAACCAGAAAGCGCTGGCCGGTCAGGCCATGAGCGTCGTGCGCGGACTGAACGTGAGGATGAACCAGCGAGGAGCCCGAGGGCGGAAGGTAATTGCTGTTGATCGAGCTCCACACCGCCGACGGGTCCAGGCGCCGCACCGCCTGAGCATGGCGGACCATGGCCGCCAGGGCATCCGCCACGAGAGACGGCGTCATCTCATCCAGGTCGAGGAAGTGCAGTCCGGGATCGTAGATGCCGACCGCGCTGTGGGTCGCGTACGCCACGATGTTGGGCACTACCACGGCTTTGCCGAGGCGGATGCGGCCCTCGGCCGTGATCTCAGCCGGAAACGGGAAGGTGGCCTTCTCCAGGTGCTCACTGTCGAACGGGCAGAAGGCGGGCTTGGCCGTGAACCCGGCCAGGTCCGGCCTGCTTGACGGCTGGAGCTTCTCCCCGGTCAGGATACGGGCGCTCGCTCCGGTCAGCGGATCCCGCCTCCAGCGCAGCCCCACCCGGGTCCATGCCCCGCCTGCGGCCAGGTCAGGCACGCTGGCCTCAAGGTCTCGTTCTTCAAAGAAGATCGCAGCCACGGTGACGATGGTGGCAGAACCCGCGAATTTTCGCTAACCAAGTTGACCGGGCGGGACCGTAGCGCAGGATGGGCACATGCTGGTCGTTCACGTTCATACACGCATCTGGCCGGGGCGGACCGAGGACTTCCTGGCCGCGACGCTGGTCAACGCCCGGGCATCGCTGGGCGAGCCGGGCGTGCTTCGGTTCGACGTCATCCAGGATCTCGCCGACCCGGAGCACGTCGTGCTGGTCGAGGTCTACCGCGATGACGAGGCCTCGGCGGCGCACAAGCTGACCCCGCACTACGCGACCTGGCGGGATGCGGTCGCCGAGATGATGGCCGCCCCGCGGGAATCGGTCCGGTACTCCGCGGTGTTCCCGGCGGACAGCCGGGGCTGGGCCACCGCCTCGCCGTGACCGCGACGAGGTTCGAGTTCGCCACCGCCGGGCGCATCATGGTCGGTCCCGGGCGGGCGGCCGAACTGCCGGGCGTGGTGGCCGGGCTCGGGTCGCGGGTGCTGGTGTGCACGGGCGCCAGCCCGGAGCGCCATGCCGGGCTGCTGGGCGATCTGGGCGTGCCGGCCGCGGTGTTCCCGGTGGCCACGGAGCCGACGGTAGACCTGGCCCGGGCCGGGTTCGCCGCCGCCCGTGAGCACGGCGCCGACGTGGTCGCGGCGATCGGCGGCGGCAGTGTCATCGACGCGGGCAAGGCCGTGGCCATGCTGCTGGGCAATGGTGGTGACCCCCTGGACTACCTGGAGGTGGTCGGGGCCGGCCGCCAGATCACTGAGCCGGCGGTGCCCTGCGTCGCGGTCCCGACCACGGCCGGCACCGGGGCGGAGGTGACGGCCAACGCGGTGCTCGCGGTCCCGGCACACCGGGTCAAGGCGAGCCTGCGCAGCGCGCTGATGATCCCCAGGGTAGCGCTGGTCGACCCCCTGCTCACCGCATCGTGCCCGCCGCCGGTCACGGCCTCCAGCGGCCTGGACGCCCTGACCCAGTGCCTGGAGCCGTTCGTCTCGGTCCGGGCCAGCCCGCTGACCGACGGGCTGGCCCGCGAAGGGCTGCGCCGCGCGGGTACGGGCCTGCGCGCCGCCTACGCCGACGGCGGCGACCTCGGGGCGCGGGAAGACATGGCCCTGTGCAGCCTGCTGGGCGGGATGGCACTGGCCAACGCGAAGCTGGGTGCCGTCCACGGCCTGGCCGGCGTCGTCGGCGGGACCGCGGACGTGCCGCACGGCATGGCCTGCGCGGCGCTGCTGGCCCCGGTCATCGAGGCGAACGTGCGGGCGCTACGGTCCGGGCGCCCCTCGGATCCAGATCTGGCCCCGCTGGACCGGTACGCGGAGGCGGCCCGGCTGTTGACCGGGCAACCTGCCGCGACCGTCGAAGACGGCCTGGCCTGGATCCGCGAGACCCTCGCCCTGCTGACCGTGCCCGGGCTGGCCGCGTTCGGCTTTGGGCCCGAGCACGCCGATGACGTCGTCGCCAAGGCCATGACGTCAAGCAGCATGCAAGGCAACCCCGTCGCGTTGAGCCATGCCGAACTGAAAGCCATCCTGCTCCGGGCGCTGTGAGCCAGACGCGATGAGTCAGCTCCGGCTATGGTGAGGCCATGGCGGAGCGGCTGGTCACCGAGCGTTTGGTCATGCGTCCGTGGAGTCCCGATGATGCCTGGCCGCCTCGGGGTGATGCCTGGGGGGTCACCGGCCTGCGGCAGGATGGGGGGATGGTCCGTCGCGCGCCCCGTCACGACCGTGATGCCGGCGGCTCCGCCGAGGTGCTGGCCGCGAAGGCCGCCCTGCGGCAGGAGGTGTGGTCGGCGATGCGCGCGGCCCGGGTGGCCCGGTTCCCCGGTGCCGAAGGCCGCATCCCGAACTTCACCGGTGCCGAGGCGGCCGCCGAGCGGCTCTGTGCCATGCCGGAGTGGCAGGCAGCCAGCACTCTCAAGGCCAACCCGGACTCGGCGCAACTGCCGGTGCGCCAGCGTGCGCTCGAAGACGGCAAGACCGTTTACATGGCAGTGCCGCGGCTGGCGGGCTCGGAACCGTTCTTCGCGCTAGATCCCGACCACCTGAGCGAGCCGCCTCGCAAGGCGGCTTCGATCAGGGGCGCGGCGCGCTCCGCCCGGCGCGTCAGGCTGGCCGAACTGTCCCCGGTCGACCTGGTGGTGATGGGCAGCGTCGCTGCCGGGGAGGACGGCGCCCGGCTGGGCAAGGGTGGAGGGTTCGCCGACCTCGAATTCGCGTTGGCCACGGCGGCGGGTCTGATCGGACCGCACACTACCTGCGTCACCACGGTGCACGAACTTCAGGTCCTCCCCATCGGCACTATCCCGCTGACCGACCATGACGTGCCGGTGGACTTCATCGTCACCCCGGCCCGGGTCATCGACTGCCGTTCCCGGCACGGGCCCCGGCCGGCCTCCGCTATCCGCTGGGAGGATCTGACCGAGGAGAAGATCGCGGCCATCCCGCTGCTCGCGGCCCAGCGAGCCAGGGCGCGGTAGGCCAGGACTCGTCAGCGCGGGGACCTGAGCGCCTGGCATGGGAGACTGCCGGTGATGGACATGGACTACCCGGAGAGATTGCTGGCCCGCGAGCCGGCGCCGCCGTATGAGGGAGAGGCCCCGTTCGCCCTGTGGCACTTCAGCGAGGACCGCGGCCGTCGCCTCAGGAATCGAAGCCCGGGCCGGTCCCGGATCAGCGACGTCACCCGCAGTGCCTGTTGCACACGTTCGCGTTAGGCAAAGAACCCGTTGCGGTTGCTGCCGCCCTCGCCTGCGCCGGTCGCTCGCGCGGGCCCAGAAGGCCTGCACTCGCGAGCCGGTATTGCCTAACGCTCACAGGCCGCGGCGAAGGCGTCCTCCAGGATCGACAGCCCCTCGTCGAGCAGGTCCTCGCCGATCACCAGTGGCGGCAAGAAGCGCAGCACGTTGCCGAACGTCCCGCAGGTCAGCGTCACGAGCCCGGCCTGGTGGCAGGCCTTGGCCACGGCCGACGTGGTGGCCGGGTCTGGGTCCAGCGTGCCCGGCCTGGTCAGTTCGACCGCCAGCATGGCGCCGCGGCCGCGGACGTCCGCGATCACCGGGTAGGTCTCGGCCAGCTTGTGCAGCCGGGGCAGCATGACGTCGCCGATCCGGCGCGCGCGCGCCGGGAGGTCTTCGGCCGCCATGGTCTCGATCGCGCCCAGCGCCGCCGCGCAGGCCACCGGGTTGCCGCCGTAGGTACCGCCCAGGCCGCCCGAGTGCACCGAATCCATGATCTCGGCGCGGCCGGTCACCCCGGCCAGCGGCAGCCCGCCGGCGATGCCCTTCGCGGTGGTGATCAGGTCCGGCACGACGCCCTCGTGGTCACAGGCGAACCAGTCGCCGGTGCGGCAGAACCCAGTCTGGATCTCGTCGGCGATGAACACGATCCCGTGCTCGGCGCAGAACTCGGCCAGCCCGGTCAGGAACCCGTCCGGCGGCACCACGAACCCGCCCTCGCCCTGGATCGGCTCGATGATCACCGCGGCCACGTTGTCCTCACCCACCTGGGTGTGGATCAGGGACTTGACCATGGGCAAGGCGTCCGCCGCGCATGCCTCGCGGCCGCCGGGCCAGCGCAGCGGGTAGGCCATCGGCATCCGGTAGATCTCGCCGGCGAACGGCCCGAACTTGTCCTTGTACGGCATGTTCTTTGCGGTGAGCGCCATGGTGAGGTTGGTGCGCCCGTGATAGCCGTGGTCGAACGCGATGATGGCCTGGCGCCGGGTGGCGTGCCTGGCGATCTTTACCGCGTTCTCGACCGCTTCCGCGCCGGAGTTGAACAGCGCCGACCGCTTCTCATGGGCCCCAGGCGTGCGCCTGGCCAGCTCCTCGCAGACCTCCACGTAGCCCTCATACGGGGTCACCATGAAGCAGGTGTGCGTGAACCGGCCCGCCTGCTCGGCCACCCGCGCGGCCACCCGGGGCGCGGCGTTGCCCACCGAGACCACGGCGATCCCGGACCCGAAGTCGATCAGGGAGTTGCCGTCCGCGTCCACGACCACGCCGCCGCCGGCGTCGGTGACGAACACCGGGAGCATCGTGCTGACCCCGCGGGCCACCGCGCGCTCGCGCCTGGCCAGCAGTTCACGTGAGACAGGTCCCGGGATCTCGGTGACGAGGTTCCGGCGCTGGGGGAGGCGGGATTCCGCCGGTGCGTACTCGGTCATGCTCCGACGATAGATCATGTGACCGAATGGCTCACGGGGTGGTGCTGCCCCGATGAATGTGGGGGGATGGGGAGGTGGGCGGGGCTATGGTGGTGAGCCGGAGACAGGAGAGGACATATTCCGGATATGACCGACCAGACCGAACCGGGCGCGCGGGGGTCCAGGGGTTTGTTCGGGGGGGTCTTCGACCGGGGCGGCGCGTCAACCGACGACACCGCGTGGCTGCAGGCGATGCTGGACGCCGAGGCGGGGCTGGCCCGGGCCCTGGAGCGGGCCGGGCTGGCGCCCGCGGGTTCCGGCCAGGCGGTCACCGCGGCGGCCCAGGCCGGCAACTTCTCGATTGGCGAGTTCGGTGAGCTGGCGGCGCTGACCGGGAACCCGGTTCCCGCGCTGGCCCGCGCCCTGGCCCGGCGGGTTCCCCAGTCCGCCGCCGGGGCCGTGCATCGCGGCGCGACCAGCCAGGACATCCTGGACACCGCCGCCATGCTGCTGGCCCGACGGGTGATCGAGGTGGTGCTGGCCGACCTGGCGCAGGCCGCCGCCGCCGCGGCCGGGCTCGCCGACACGCACCGGTCCACGATGATGATCGGCCGGACGCTGCTCCAGCAGGCGGTTCCCATTACCTTCGGCCTGGTCGCGGCGGGCTGGCTGACCGGCCTGGACGAGGCCAGGGAAGGGTTGGCCGCGATCAGCTCGCAGCGGCTGGCGGTGCAGTTCGGCGGCGCGGCAGGCACGCTGGCCTCGCTCGGCGACGACGGACCGCGGGTGGCGGCGCTGCTCGCCGAGGACCTTGGCCTGGCCCTGCCCGTGCTGCCCTGGCATACCGACCGGCTGCGGATCATCGACCTGGCCACCGGGCTGGCCAGGGTCACCGCGGTCCTCGGCAAGATCGCCAGGGACGTCACGCTGCTCGCCCAGTCGGAGATCGGCGAGGTCAGCGAGGGGAAAAGCGGCGGGGCGGGGGCCGGGGGACCAGCGAGCCCTGACGGCGGGCCAGAGCCGGCCGCCGCTTCCCCGCGCCGCGGCGGCTCGTCCGCCATGCCCCACAAGCACAACCCGGTCGCGGCGATCGCCATCCTCGGCTGCACCAAGCAGGCGCCCGGACTGCTGGCCACCCTCGTGGCCTGCGCCGAGCAGGAACAGCAGCGCGCGGCAGGCGCATGGCACGCCGAATGGGAGCCGCTGACCGTGTTGCTGCGGCTGACCGGGTCCGCCGCCAGCTGGGCAGCCGAGCTGATGTCCGGCCTGGTCGTGGATGCCTCCCGGATGGCAGCGAACCTGGCCGCGACCAAGGACCTGCCGCTCGCCGAGCATGTCACCTCGCTGCTGGCAGGCGTGCTCGGCGCGGCCCAGGCGCACGACCTGGTGGCCGAGGCGGCCCGGCGGGCGGTCAGCGCCGGGCTGCCGCTGTGCGACGTGCTGCTGGCGGTGCCCAAGCTCGAGGGCCGGCTGGCTTCGGCCGGCATCACCGCCGAGCAGATCGAGTCGGCGCTGGAACCGGCCGGCTACCTCGGCGCCGCGGACGCGTTCATCACCGCTGCTCTCAGGGTTCATGCAGCGCTGGACGGCGGGCAACTCCAGGAGGACGGCCATGGATGATGCTGAGCGCACACGCCGCGGGATGACGGTCCGGCGTGAGGTCCTCGGGGACGAGCACGTCGACCGGGCGGTGGCCACGACCACCTCGTTCACCGAGTCGTTCCAGGATCTCATCACCCGCTATGCCTGGGGCGAGATCTGGTCCCGGCCCGGGCTGTCCCGGGCCGAGCGCAGCATTGTCACGCTGGCCGTTCTCGCCGCGCTGCACCACGAGAACGAGCTGGCCATGCACGTCAAGGCTGCGCTGCGCAACGGCCTGCAGCCGGAGCAGATCTCCGAAGTGCTGCTGCAGGTCGCCCTGTACGCGGGCGTCCCGGCCGCCAACCGGGCCTTCGCGGTCGCGCAGCGGGCGCTCAGCGAAGCCGCCCAGAGCCACTAACCCCGCATTCTCTGTTCCTGGCCATAGTGCCGCTAGCTGGGGATTTTGCCTCACGCCACCGCCGCCCGTTTTAGGTCCGTCCGACATGCGAACGTCTGTACTCATGGCGATCGCTAAGGCGGTATCGTTTTGCATAATCGAATAGAACTGGAGCGAAATGGCGGAGATCGTCTCACTCGCCGAAGCCATAGAGCGGGCGATACATGACGGGGACGCCGTGGCCATGGAGGGATTCACGCACCTGATCCCGTTCGCCGCCGGACATGAAGTGATCAGGCAGCACCGCCGGGACCTCACGCTGATCAGGATGACGCCCGACCTTATCTACGACCAGCTCATCGGGGCCGGATGCGCGCGCAGGCTGATCTTCTCCTGGGGCGGTAATCCGGGCGTCGGGTCGCTGCACAGGTTCCGGGACGCGGTGGAGCATGGCTGGCCGACCGCCCTGGAAATCGAGGAGCACAGCCACGCCGGCATGGCGAACCGGTACGTGGCCGGCGCGTCCGGCCTGCCGTTCGCGGTGCTGCGCGGCTACAACGGAACCGGGCTGGAGACGCTCAACGCTGGCCACGAAACGGCGCCCACGATCAAGCCGATTACCTGCCCTTTCACCGGTGAGACGCTGACCGCTGTGGCCGCCATCCGGCCCGACGTGGCCGTCATCCACGCCCAGCGGGCCGACCAGTCGGGAAACGTGCAGTTCTGGGGGATCGCGGGCGTGCAGAAGGAGGCGGTGCTCGCGTCGCAGCGGTCCGTGATCACCGTCGAGGAGATCGTGGAGAGCCTCGACCCCCGGCCGGGGGCGGTGGTCCTGCCCAGCTGGACGGTGAGCTACGTGGCGCACGTGCCGGGCGGGGCGCACCCGTCCTATGCCCTCGGCTACTCGGCCCGTGACAACGACTACTACGTGGCCTGGGACGTCATCAGCCGCGACCGCAACGCGTTCAGCCGCTGGCTGGAAGAGTGTGTTTACGCGGGGCAGCTATGAGGTCACAGGTGAGCATGAACCCCGCGGAACCCGGCGAGCTGACGTACACGGCCGACGAGATGATGACCGTGGCCGCCGCGCGTGCGCTGCGCGACGGCATGACCTGCTTCGTCGGGATCGGGCTGCCCAGCGCCGCCGCGAATCTGGCCAGGGCCACCCACGCGCGGGGCCTGGTGCTGATCTACGAGTCCGGCACGATCGGCGCCAAGCCGACCGAACTGCCGCTGTCGATCGGCGACGGCATCCTGGCCGAGACCGCCGACGCGGTGGTCAGCGTGCCGGAGATCTTCAACTACTGGCTGCAGCCGGGCCGCATCGATGTCGGCTTCCTCAGTGCCGCCCAGATCGACAAGTTCGGCAACATCAACACCACCGTCATCGGCGGTGACTACGGTAACCCGAGAATACGCCTGCCCGGCGCCGGCGGCGCACCGGAGATCGCCGCCTCGTGCCGCGAGGTGATCGTCGTGGTCAGGCAGTCTACCCGTTCGTTCGTCGAGCGGGTGGACTTCGTCACCTCGGTCGGCTACGGATCCGGTCCCGGCGACCGCAAGCGTCTCGGGCTGACCGGCGCCGGACCCAAGAAGATCATCACCGACCTCGGCGTCCTCGAGCCCGATCCGGTGACGCTCGAGTTCACCCTCACCGGGCTGTACCCGGGCATCTCCGTCGCGGCCGCCAAGGAGCGGACCGGCTGGGACCTGGCGGTAGCCTCGGAGCTGGAGATCATCGCCGGCCCCGGCCCTGCCGAGCTCGACGCACTGCGCAACCTCCAAAGGAGCACCGGATGACCGCTGAGGTTTCG
>JASHYW010000341.1 GCA_030042885.1 Streptosporangiaceae bacterium
GGGGGGTCACCGGGGGGGTCGCCCCCCCGGGGGAAAGCAGAGCGCTGATCAGGATCCCCCGGCCGGACGGCCTAGCGCTCGCGCGGGCGCTGCACGCGGCGGAGGCTCACCGGAGCGCGCGCAAGGACGGCGCCCCGGTGCGCGTCCAGCTCGACCCGGCCGAGGTCGCCTGACGGCTAAACTGTGCCTGGCGGCACCACGTGACGGGGTGCTCGCCGTCATGTGTCCAGGAGGGTTTCGTGAGCGTCAGGCCGATACGTCTTTTCGGTGATCCGGTGCTGCGGACGCCGGCCGAGCCGGTCCGCGACTTCGACGCCGAGCTGCGCAGGCTGGTCAAGGACCTCACCGACACCATGCTGGACGCGCCGGGCCTGGGCCTCGCCGCCCCGCAGATCGGGGTCGGGCTGCGGGTCTTCACCTACCACGTGGGCGACGACGAGCCCGGGCACCTGATCAACCCCTCGCTCGACCTGTCCAGGGACCAGGACGAGGACGACGAGGGCTGCCTGTCGTTCCCCGGCCTGGCCTACCCGGTCAAGCGCGCCCACGCGGTGGTCGCCAAGGGATTCAACATGTACGGCGACCCGGTGACGATCGAGGGCACCGAACTGCTGGCCCGCTGCATCCAGCACGAGACCGACCACCTGGACGGCATCTTGTTCATCGACCGGATGGACCCGGCCCAGCGCAAGCTGGCCATGAAGGCGATCCGCGAGGCCGAATGGTGGGGCGACCCCATCCCGCAGGTGAAGGTGTCCCCGCACGAGACGCTGGGACGGGCCTTCTAACCGATGCGCTGTGTCTTCGCGGGTACTCCGCAGGCCGCGGTGCCGGCGCTTGACGCGCTGCTCGCCTCGCGGCATGAGGTCGCCGCGGTGCTGACCCGTCCCGACGCGCCGGCCGGCCGCGGCCGCAAGGTCGGGTCCAGCCCGGTGGCCCGGCGGGCTGCCGCGGCGGGCCTCCAGGTGCTCACCCCCGCCCGGGTCCGGGACCACGAGTTCCTCAGCCGGCTGCGGGAGATCGGCCCGGACTGCTGCCCGATGGTCGCCTACGGCGCGCTGATACCGCAGGCCGCCCTGGACATCCCGGCCCGCGGCTGGGTCAACCTGCACTTCTCGCTGCTGCCCGCCTGGCGGGGCGCCGCCCCGGTGCAGCACGCCATCCTGCACGGCGACGACGTGACCGGCGCCAGCACCTTCCGCGTCGTCGCCGAGCTTGACGCAGGGCCGGTGTACGGGGTGGTGACCGAACAGGTCAGGCCCAGTGATACCACTGGTGACCTGCTGGAACGGCTGGCGCACTCGGGGGCGGAGTTGCTTGTGGCCACCCTGGACGGCATCGAGGACGGGACGATCGAAGCGGTCGTGCAGCCGGCCGAGGGCGTGAGCTTCGCGCCGAAGATCACCCCGGCAGACGCGCGGGTGAACTGGAAGCTGCCCGCGCACGCCATCGACCGGCTGATCCGCGCGTGCACGCCGGATCCGGGCGCATGGGCCGAACACGAAGGCGCCCGGCTGAAGCTGGGACCGGTGTCCGTCGCCGCCCCGGCCGATGTCCCCGATCTGGCCCCCGGCGAACTCCTGATCGGACGCCACGACGTGCTCGCGGGCACGGGTTCGCGCCCGGTGCGTCTCGGCGAGGTGCAGGCCGAGGGCAAGCGCCGCATGATGGCCCCGGACTGGGCGCGCGGCCTGCGCTCCGACGGCCTGGTGCGGCTCAGCTGACATGGCCAGGCACGACGAACGCGTCCGGCCCCGCGCGACGCGGGCGCACGCAGACCCGGCCCGGCGCGCCGCCTACGACGTGCTGCGGGCGGTCGCGGACCGCGACGCCTACGCCAACCTGCTGCTGCCCGCCCTGCTCGCCGAGCGCGGCCTGACCGGCCGCGACGCGGCCTTCGCCACCGAACTCACCTACGGCACGCTGCGCGGCCGTGGCACCTACGATGCGATCCTGGCCGCCTGCAGCGACCGGGACCAGCTGGACCCGCCGGTGCGTGACGTCCTGCGGCTCGGCGCCCATCAGCTTCTGGCCACCAGGGTCGGCCGCCACGCCGCCGTGGCCACCTCGGTGGACCTGGCCAAGGACGTGTGCGGCCCGCGCCCGTCGGGCTTCGTCAACGCCGTGCTGCGCCGGGTCGCCACCCGTGACCTGGACGCCTGGCTCGCCATCATCGTCCCGGACCCCGCGCAGGACCCGTCCGGGTACCTCGCTGTCCGCCACAGCTACCCGCGCTGGATCGTCGACGCGTTCCGTGACGCGCTCGGCGAGGCCAGCGCGGCGGAGACCGAGGAGGCCCTCGCGGCCGGCAACGTCCGGCCCGACGTGGTCCTGGCCGCCATCCCCGGCCGCGCCGACCCTGCCACGGCCGACCCTGCCACGGCCGACCTTGCCACACCCGACCCCGCCGACGAGTCACCTGGGCTGACGCGGACCCGCTGGTCGCCCTACGGCCTGCGGCTGGCGGCTGGCGACCCGGCGCCGCTGGTCGCCAGCGGCCAGCTGACAGTCCAGGATGAAGCCAGCCAGCTGGCCGCGCTCGCCCTGGCCCGGGTCAGCCTCGCCCCGGGCCAGGACCGCCTCTGGCTTGACCTGTGCGCTGGCCC
>JASHYW010000342.1 GCA_030042885.1 Streptosporangiaceae bacterium
TCACCGGGCCGCTGGGCCTGGAGGTGCCGGACTGGCTGGCGGCCGCGGAGCAGGCCTGGGCCGGGCCGGCGCCCGATCCGGGGGCCTGGCGCCGGGTCGCGGTGCCGGTCTGGCGTGACCCGTGGATGGTCGTCGGCGCGCGCACGTTCACCGGCGACGTGCTGGCGCGGCTCGGCCTGGACAACGTGTTCGGCGCGGGCCCGGGACGCTATCCCCGCCTCGCGGCGGGGGACATCCGGGCGGCCGCGCCCGATGTGGTGCTGCTGCCCGACGAGCCCTACCCGTTCACCGCCGGCGACGGGCCGGAGGAATTCCCCGCCCAGCGCGTCGTGCTCGTCTCGGGCCGGCTGCTGACCTGGTACGGGCCCTCACTTGCCACCGCCCGCGCCGAGCTGCTCAGCGTGATCGGCGGGCCGTGAGCACGCAGTGGCCGCAGGTTCCCGCCCCGGCACCCGGTACAGCAGGCACAGCCGGGGCTAGCGGTCGAACAGGGCGCTGACCGATTCGCCGTTGTGGATCCGGCCAATGGCCTCGGCCAGCGCGGGGGCCACCGACAGCACGTGCAGCTTCGGGTGGCCCGCGGGGAGCGGCACCGAGTTGGTGCACACGATCTCGGTCACGTCACAGGCCGCTAGCTTGTCCAGCGCGCCGTCGGCGAACAGGCCGTGCGTGCAGGCCACCGCCACCGAACCCACGTCCTGCTCCCGCAGCAGGGTGAGCAGCTCGAACACGGTGGTGCCGCGCGCGATCTCGTCGTCCAGGACGATCACGTCCCGGCCGGCCACGTCGCCGATGATGGCCGAGAGTATCACCTGCGTGTCGCTGATCCGCTGCTTCGCGCCGGCCGCCACGGGCACGCCCAGCCTGCGGGCAAAGTCCGCGGCGCTCTTCGCGTAGCCCAGGTCCGGTGAGACCACCACGGCTCGGGACAGGTCCCGGCCGCGGAAGTGCACGGCGAGCTCACGCAGCGCGTGCAGGTGATCCACCGGGACGGAGAAGAACCCGTGCACCTGCGGGGAGTGCAGGGACAGCGTGAGCACCCGGTCGACGCCCGCGGTGACCAGCAGGTCGGCGACCAGGCGGCCGCCGATGGAGATCCGCGGCTTGTCCTTCTTGTCCGACCGGGCGTAGGCGTAGTGCGGCAGCACCGCGGTCACCCTGGCGGCCGACGCGCCGTGGGCCGCGTCGGCCATCAGCAGCAGCTCGACCAGATGCTCCTGCACCGGCGGGACCAGCGGCTGGATGATGAACACGTCCCGCTCCCGGCAGTTGGCCTGCAGCTGGACCTCCAGGCAGTCGTTCGCGAACCGCTCCAGCCGGACCGGCTGCCGCGGCACGGACAGCAACGCGCAGATCTCGGCGGTCAGCGCGGGGTGGGCGCTGCCGCCGAATACCGCGATCTCACGCACTCCTGGCTTCCTCCGGATCCGGCTCCCGGCACACCACGCCTGCGGGGCGGTCTCGCTTCGCCGGCATTGCCCGGATCAGGTCCTCAGGGTCGCCGTTCAGCCTCGCAGCTGTCCGGCCTCCCAGCCCTTCCTCCCGGCTCCGGGTCTCCCCGGCACTCCGTTCGGTCCAGCTCCCTCGATCACCTCGCAGACGATATTCACGCTGCATGGCACCAGCGACGGACACCTAGGGCCGAAAGCCCTGGCATGCCCGGGCCCAACGTCGCGGCTCCGGCGCAAGTTCCGGCAGCGATCCGGCCCGTACCAGGTGCCCTGTACGGCGTTCCCCGCCGCCAGCCGCAGACGCGCCCCGGCTCCGCACAGTCCCCATCCGTCGGCGCCCAGATTCCGTGCGCTGGTTCGGCACTTCTGTCTTCGTGCTGTTCGTGATTGGGATATGGATTGCTCATGTCGACCGGTTTGGTGCAGTCGTTGTCGTTTCCTGCCGGGTCCGGTCGCCGGGGTATGTCTTTGGATGCGAAGTGCTGCTGATCTGCGCCTGGCCCTCGGTGCGGTGGTGATCCCCGGGGCTGGCGGCCTGTCTGGCATCGGGAAGTACCCTTGGGCGATGTTCTGGCCTCAGGGCCCGTCTCTGCGTGAACTGGCGATGCAGGCGCTGTCCTCGGTCGAGGGCGGCTACGACCTGCTTGCTCCGAAGTTCGACCACACGCCTTTTCGCACCCCCGATGGCGTGCTGGACGCGACCGCGGGCGCGTTGCGCCCGCTCGGCCCGTTCGGCCGGGGATTGGACGTGTGCTGCGGCACCGGCGCGGGCATGCGGGTCCTCAGATCCCTGTGTCAGGGACCGATCATGGGCGTCGACTTCAGCACCGGCATGCTCGCGCAGGCGCGCAGTGCGCACCCGGACGCCACGTGGGTACGGGCCGATGTCCGGGCCCTGCCCTTCGCGCAGGCCTTCGACCTGGCGGTCAGTTTCGGAGCGCTTGGGCACTTCCTGCCCGCCGAGCGGCCCGCGCTGTTCGCCGGCGTGTATCGCGCGCTGCGGCCGGGCGGGGTTTTCGCTTTCCCGGTCGGCGCGCCGCCGCCCATCACCTCAGGCTGATACTGGGCGCTGCTCGGGTTCGACCTGGCCATGCGGGTCCGCAATGCCGTGTGGCGTCCCCCGTTCGTCATGTACTACCGCACCTGCCCGCTGCGCGCGGTCCGCGACGACCTGACAGCATCCGGATTCACCGTGGCGACAGTGCCCGTGACGGCTCTAGGCCGGCGCGAGGACGGCAGCCCGCGGTACCGGCTTGTCCTCGCGCGCAGAGCCAGCGCGCCCTGACTGCTGCGTACGCCGTTGGACTGCCTGTGATCGCGGTCTCAGTCCTGCCTGGCAGGACCGCCGGTCAGGACCGTTGATCGTGCGTCCTGGCACAGGAGGCTGCGGCGCAGCTGAGCACAGCGATCCAGACGCCTGGATCATCCGTTGTGCGCCTTCATCGGTGAGCCCGAAGTGGATCAGCAGGCCGCACGGATCGGCGGTTACACGTGCCCCCCGGTCTTGTTTGCCGCGTGTGGTAGGGGTATGGGCCGGTTTCGAACTGGCTGTGGAGCGGCCAGGGAGGCAGAGCTCTTCCGGGGGACTATTGGAGCTGGCCGCGGCTGCCGGTGTTTTAGAGCAGCATTGTGGCGTAGCCGTTCATGGCGCCGTTGCCAGCGCCGACCCACAGGAAGGTGATCAGGTCACCGGCGTTGACCCGGCCGGCTCTGCGGTCCTCGTCGAGCAGGATCAGGGTGCTGGCGGCTGAGGTGTTCCCGTAGTGGCCGACGCTGATCGGCACCTTGCCGGCTGGCAGGCCCAGCATGTCCACGGCCTGGCGGATGACGACGCCGTTGGCTTGATGCAGGTACCAGCGGTCGATCGAGCCGATGTCGAAGTCCGTCCCGGTGGCCGGCTTGACGCTGGCGGGCCAGTCGTCCTGCAGCATCTGGAGGTTGCGGGTCATCAGCGGCGGGAAGACCTCGGCGACCTTGGCGGCGTCCATCAAGAAGACGTGATCGGAGAGGTTGGCCGCCGACGTGCGGTGCAGGCAGCCGCCTGCGGGATAGGTCACCAGCTCCACGTCCGGGCTGGTCTCGTAGCGGACTGACAGAAGCCCCTTCTGCCGGTCGCCGTCGTGGTGGCGGGCAGAGGTGAAAACGGCCGCGCCGGCTCCGTCAGCGAACATCAGCGGCGTGAGCCAGCCCATGCCGCTGGGGTGCGTGTAGTAGGAGTCGTGGGCTTCAGGTGCGAAGTAGCCGGATGGGCAGTTGCTCGCCACCACCAAGGCAGTGGCTGGCACCATCGAGATCAGCGCCGCGGCGGCCGTGCGGAAGCCGGCCGCCAGCCCGGCGCAGCCGAGGTTGTGGTGAACCAGGTCGGCGTCACGGCGCAGCCCCAGCCCGGTGGTCAGGAACCGGAAGTGGTCCTGGCAGGTGACCATGTCCGGGGTGGAGGTGACGTGAACGAGGATATCCACGTCCGCGGCCGTCAGGCCGGCATCGCGCAAAGCCGAACAGGCCGCCCGCAGCGCCAGGTCGCCGTCGTACAGGCCGCCGTCGGGCCGGCTGCGCTTGCGCCGTCCCCCGAACTCATAATCCAGCCGCCGCTCGTAGATACCCAGGTGGCGGACGACCCAGTCCGGCTCCAGCAGCCTGCCGTCGGGCCGGGCCGGGCGCAGGTACCGGAGGATCTCCTGGTTCGAGACCCGGTGATCAGGCAGGTACGACCCGGTGCCGGCCACCGAAACCGACACCTCCGAGGCCAGCGCAGGGGAAAACGAACCATTCATCGGACAGCCCCTTCCGGACAGTCTGCTGCCGCCCAGCGATCCAGCCGCGGGGCCCATTACAAGCGGACCGCGCATCCGGGAATAGAGCCGAACGTCCCGCCGCCCTCACCGTCTGTGCAAGACCTGGACCAGCCTCCCAGAACACCCCGTTCGGGACGCAGTGAAAGAAGTCATCTGAAGGTGAAGCCGCCGGTCATCGGGCGGATCCGGGTGCCGTGAGGGTCCCGGTCGGTCCTTATTGTGAGCGTGCTGCGTGCCGGTAGTGCGCGGTTCTTACTGGGCCGATCGGCGCCTGCCGGTGGTGGCCTTGCCGGTCTGGGCCGCTGGCCTGGGACGGCGGTCAGTTGCCCATGTGGGGCAGCGCGAAGACCACCCCGCGGCCGGTCACGGGGTATTCGAACGCGGCCCGGATATGCCCGGTGTCGTGCATCCCCCCGATCAGCCGGTCCGCCGGCATCACCGGCAGCCGGAATGCCTCCAGCCAGTAGCGCGTATGAGCGCATGGCCTGCCTGGACAGCGCCCGCAGCTCGCCGCCTGGCGCCTGGCTCCCGATCACCCCGGCGCAGGCTACCCTCAAGTGCCTGCACCCCGGGGCCCTGGCGACGCCAGGCGCGGTCGGCTGCAAACCTCAATCCCCGCTGGGGCCACGATTCGGGCAGGCGGCTCACCACAGACCAGCCGAGACCATACCCGGCATCGGTCAGCCGGTCCCTCAGTCCGGGCACCGGTCACCTCCTGAAGCGGACCCCTGGCCGGCCGGGGCGCCTGCCGGATCGTCTGGGCAACGGCAACTCCAGATCACAGGCCATCGCCGCGTTTCCGGCACCGGCACTCCTCCGAGCCAACCCCCGCCAGGGCCGGGTCCCGGTAGCTGGCGGCCCGCGCCGACGTCGTGTCAGCGACCGCGGACCGCCCCGGGGAGGGGCTGCTTTACCGCTGCCCGGGTGGTGTTACTCGCCGTTGGCCAGGTGCCCGCCGGTCCCGCCGGCGGCCGCCTTGCTCTCAACTCACCGCAGGCGGCACATCGGGCACGGCCTCGGGCTTGGCCATGCCCTCGAACGTGAACTGCGCTTCCGGCCCGGTACCCTCCACATCGACCGTGACGATCTGGCCGGCCCTCAGCTCGCCGAAGAGGATCTTCTCCGACAGGTTGTCCTCGATCTCCCGCTGGATCGTGCGGCGGAGCGGCCGCGCGCCGAGCACCGGATCATAGCCCCGCTCGGACAGCAGCGTCCTGGCCGCGGGCCGCAGCTCCAGGCCCATGCCGCGGTCCTTGAGTCGCTCCTCCACCTTGGCGATCATCAGGTCCACGATGGCGAGAATCTCCTCCTGGCTGAGCATGTGGAACACGATGGTGTCATCGACCCGGTTCAGGAACTCCGGCCGGAAGTGCTGCTTCAGCTCCTGCTGCACCGTGGTCTTCATCCGGTCATAGGAGCCGCGCGGCTCGCCTGCGGTGCCGAAGCCGACAGAGACGCCCTTGGAGATGTCCCGGGTGCCCAGGTTGGTGGTCATGAT
>JASHYW010000343.1 GCA_030042885.1 Streptosporangiaceae bacterium
TCCGGAAGCCTCCACCTTGCCCACCCACCTTCCACCGTGCTGACAGTAAGCAGCTCCTCCGGGCGCACGCAAGGCCCGGCGCACGACCCGGCACAGCAGGCCACGCAGGTACCGGCCGCACCATCCCGCCCCGCCGACGACCACGTCCCTGAGAGCTGGCGGCCCGAAACCCAGCGCGTCCTGCCATCCGGCCGGCCAATCAGCGAACCTAGCTTCGGGTCCGGTCATCTGACAGAAGACGGATCCGCCAGCGGCCATACGAGCACGAAGATCTGCGCCGCAGCGCTCGCCGAGGCAGGCATCTGTGCCCGCCGCAAGGCATCAGGCCAGGCGCTCATCGGCATGCATGAGTGAGCATTGGCAGTCCCGCCGATCACCCTGATATGCGCGCGGCCTGGGTTACGCCGTAACGCTTTCGTCAGCGTACCGAACGGCGGGTCAGCGCACGTTACGCAGCTCAGGAGGCAGCCCACAGCGCCCGGCTGCGGGCCAGCGCCGCGCGGGCCTCGGCGAACCGGCCCACGAAGGCGTACAGCGGCGCGAAGGCCTGACGGATGGCTGCTTGTTCCCACGGGTCGTTACCGGCCGCGGCCAGTGCCTGCTCTGCCCGGTCCAGCGCGACATCAGCCGGCACCCGCAGCGTATTGAGGGTGAACAGCAGCCACACGGTGGCCTCCAGCGCGGCGCGCCGGTTCCCGCTGCGCCGCGCATAGCCGATGGCGCGTTCGAGAGCTTCCTCATCGCCCGGGGGGCCGCTGCCGCTGAACAAGCGCATCTTCCCGAGCACGGTCCACGCGTCGGCCAGGCCCGCCTGATCGCCCGCCGCCTCCAGAGCTGCGATGGCCGCCTCGCATTCGGCGAACGCCTTGGGGGTCTCCGCCGGGCGAGGCCGACCTTGGCCCTCCGGACGCGGAGCATCCGGATCCCGGCTCGGACCGACGATGGGTAGCTCCGATTACCTCACGCCGCGCGAGGAAGACATCACCCGGACTCGACACCGGTAGTCGATGTGTACGGCTGTCGGCTCGGTCCTGTTACGGTCGACACGCTGCGTGATCGGCCCTCGGCGTCAGCGAGGCGCACACAGTCCCGCCGGTATGGGCGGTCGGCTGACGTGATCACGGCCGGTCCTGGTGGCTGGGTAGCTGGCTTATCTGGTCCCCGCCGGGCATGATGGCGGCGTGTCTACTCAGGGACATCGACGGTGAGCAGGAGCGCGGACCGGGATGTGGACCGGTTCGACCAGTGGGCGCCGAAGTATGACCGGGACCGGTTGCAGCAGCGGTTCTTCGGGCCGGTGCACGCCCGGACCCTCGAGCTGGCGGCCGGGCTGGGCATCATGCCGCAGCGGGTCCTCGACATCGGCTGCGGCACCGGAGCGCTGCTGCGGTCGGTGTCTGGCCAGTGGCCTAGCACCGCGCTGGCCGGCGTGGACCCCGCAGCGGGGATGCTCCGCGCCGCCCGGCAGGCTGGCGTGCCGGCCGGGCTGGTCCAGGCCACCGCGGGCGCGCTGCCGTTTGCCGGCGCGACGTTCGATCTGGTGATCAGCACGGTCTCGTTCCATCACTGGGCCAGCCAGCGCGACGGGCTCGCGGAGGTCAGGCGGGTGCTGGCTCCCGGCGGCATCTTCGTCCTGGCCGACCTGCACGCGGTCGGGTACCTGCACGTGTTCTACACGCTGGCCAGACGGCGCGGCCGGATGCACACCCAAAGCGAGCTCACCGAGATGCTGGCCGCCGTCGGCCTGGACGTACAGGGATGGGCCCCAGTGTTGGACTTGGACCTGCTGTTGTCACTGCGCCGCCGCCCGCCACGCCCACCTGTCGGCCGCATACCGCTCGTCACCGCCGTTATCGCCCGTGCCGCCTGAGCACAACTGCGAACCGCGCCCGATTCGCCTTATAGGCGCCAGCTCCCGTTGTCCCGGCATCGCGTTCGCGCCGCGCCGAGCTGACAGTTCTGTGCCGCAGTGCTGCGGTAGACGGGTGTCCCGTTTAAGGCACCTCAGGGAGAATCTTCACCGGGCGGGGTTTGTGGGACAGCCCTGAGCGGGCACCGCCTGCCACCAGCATCGTTTGCGTAAAGGGTTCCGCTTCCGGGATCTTCAGTGCGGCGTCGGCAATGGCCGTACGATCGCTTGGACCGCGCACGACGATGAGTTTTCGTCTCGCGATCGGTCACTAGCTGGTGGCAGAGCAGCCTGCGCAAGGAAGGAGAGCCCGATGTCAAGCTCAATGGTGAACTTCATCGCGATTATCGTCCGTCGCTCCGGTGCGACGAGCTTGAAGCCATGCTGATCTACTCGATGAGCGTCTCGGTGGACGGCTTTATCGCCGACCGCGAGGGCGCGTTCGGATGGTCGGCCCCTAACGAGGAGCAGTTTCGTTTCCACATCGTGCAGACACGCGAGCTCGGCGGCTATCTGTGCGGCCGCAGGCTTTACGAGACCATGCTGCCGTGGGAGACCGATCCGTCGATGCGCGACAACGAGCTCGGGGCCGCGTTCGCCGACGTCTGGTGCGCTATCCCGAAGGTCGTCTTCAGCCGCACGCTCGACAGCGTTCAGGGCAACGCCCGGCTCGCCGAGGCGTCGGTGGCCGAAGAGGCCGCTGCGGCGCTCGACGCGACCGACAAGGACGTCTCGATCGGCGGCGCCGGCCTGGCCGCGGCAGCGATCGAACTCGGCCTCGTCGACGAGCTGCGCATGTTCCGTAATCCGGTCGTCGTCGGTGGCGGCACGCCGTTCCTGCCGCCGGTCACCGAAGACGTTCCGCTGGACCTGGTCGAGACCAGGACGTTCGGCTCGCGCGTGATCTACGAGCGCTACAGGCGCGCCCGCGGTGAGTCGGACTGACACCGCCGTCCGCGACGGAGGGTCAGATCTAGGGCCGCCAACTGCAGCAAGCAGGGACTACACGGGCCTGCATAGGGATCCGCTTGCGGTGACGGGGGCTGCAGGAGCGTCGAGCCCGGTCGGCGTTTTCGCGGAGGTTCGTGCTTTCCTGGCGCCCTGGCCGCCCGAAGCGCGCTCAGCAGCCAAACAGCGACCAGCAGATGCCGTTCCGCAACCGCTGGTCGTCAAGTACGAGCTCGCGAATCGCCTCCGGGAGCTGGTCGCGCTGCCACTGGCACTCGAGTCGACCTGCGGCTTCGGCCTCGGCTTCCGGCGCGGCGGTACGCGCGGCCTTGATCGCGTAGGCGGCTGCACCGAGCTCGTGC
>JASHYW010000344.1 GCA_030042885.1 Streptosporangiaceae bacterium
AGCTCCCGGCGGGCCGCCTGCACCGCCCCCGCCGGCGTGACCGAGGCCAGGAACCAGGCGGCCTGGCCTGCGGAGATCTCCCCGGGCACGCCGCCGGGCACCAGCTCGCACAGCACCTGGTGCCGCCGGCAGGCCACCTGGGTGCGCACCCGGCCCAGGTCCCGGTAACGCTTGGACCAGACCTTGAGCACCGCGGCGTGATCATCCCGCCGCACCTCCCGGACCTGCGCCGAGCGCAGCACGGCGACCGCCACCGAGCGGGCATCGTTGGGATCGTTCTTGTTGACGTCCCCGGTCGCCAGCAGCCGCACCCGGGCGGCCAGCTTGGGCGGCACGTCCAGCACCCGCTCACCAGCGGACAGCAGCTGCTGGGCCAGCAGATGACCCAGCCCGCCCGCGCCTTCCACCGCCCAGGCCCGCTCGGGCCACGCCCGCGCCCACCCCAGCAGCCGCTCCGCCTGGACAGCCGAGGCGCGCACCCGCCGCTGGCCCAGCGGCTCCTCGGCGGCGTTGACCGCCACCGCCGTGTGCGAGGCCTTGTGCGGATCCACCCCGATCATCACCACCGCCATGACTGGCATCTCCTTCCGCTACCCGGGGATGAAGACCGCGGCGGGCACGCCCAATTCCAGGAATCACAGCGGCGCTCGCGCCCCTCTTTTGAGCCACGCCACGGCGAGGCCCCGGCACGCTGGCACGTCGTTCGAAAGCCAAGCCCAGCAACGGGCCGGCAGCGGATCTGAGAGCCAGGCCTGCCGGGACCTCTCAACGCTACGAGCCAGGCTCACTGCCATCCCGGCCAGGGCCCGCAACGCCTGCAGGTAGGGCGGATCTCGCGCGACGGCCCTGACCAGCGATCGTCACGCTGCGCGACTAGTCTTCCAGAGGGAGAGAAAACCGAGCGCTGATTCGGAGCGCATTAGAACTGTGCCGGCGATGGACGCGTCCGCACTCAGATCAACTTGTTCTGGCCGCCTTGGCCTTGCCGCTGGTCTTGCCGCGCGATCGGCGTCTTGGCGCCGATGTCGCCGTGTTTGCCCGTCTCGGTGCAGGCAGCCCGCCGGGAGGTAGGCCGGGCCTTCTCCCCCGGCCAGCGGCTGACTGGTCACGGGCCAGCGGGGATCACACGTCCGGGATGCGGGCCGGGCCGCCACTCCCGGCCGCAACGGAAGCCTGCTCCGCTCAGCCACAAACGTCAGCTAGTCCGGGCTGCGCTACCTACCATCGGTATCAGATCCGGGCGCCTCGGCAGCTCGGACCCCGCGCGCTCCCGAACTGCCTCCTCACACGGTGTCCAGCCTGAGCTTCACGCGGCTCCTGCGGCTTGACCTGGTCTCAGACTCTGACAGAGTATGGAGCGGCAGACCATTGTGGGCATCGTCAACAGGCACCGTCGGGTGGGCGACAGCGCCGTGCGTCAAGAAGATGGCCGGCTGCGCCGCGCGGGCGGGCCGGCGTTCGACCTCATCGTGTCGAAGCTGCGCCGTCCGCCGGTGCGGGCCGGGACGGTGCGCCGTCTGCTGCTGATCGAGCGGCTGGCGCGGGCCGATCACCCGATCGTCTCGGTGGTCGCGCCGGCTGGGTACGGGAAGACGACGCTGCTGTCGCAGTGGGCCGAGGCCAACGGGCAGGCCTTCGCCTGGGTGTCGGTGGAGGAGCCGGACAACGACCCGAAGGTCCTGCTGACCTATGTCGCCGAAGCCCTCGACCAAGTGGAGCCGGTCGGCGAGCGGGTATTCTCCGCCCTGGCCTCGCCGGGGAGCTCGGTGCCCGGCTCGGTCGTCCCCCGGCTCGGGTCGGCGTTCTCCTCGATGACCTCGCCGGTGGCGCTGGTCCTGGATGACGTGCACGTGCTGCACAATCCCGAGTGCCGGGCCGCGGTGTCGGTGCTGGCCGATCACGTACCGGGAGGCTCGCGGCTGGTGCTGGCCGGGCGGGACGAGCCGCCGCTGCGCATCGCGCGGCTGCGCGCCGAGGGTAAGGTCCTGGAGATAGGCCCCGGTGACTTGTCGCTGACACCCGGCGAGGCGGCCGCGCTGCTGCGCGGTGCCGGTGCGGTGCTGGGGGAGGACGAGGTGGCGGCGCTGCACCAGCGGACCGAGGGGTGGCCGGCCGGATTGTATCTGGCGGCGCTGTACCTCAGGCAGGGCAACCCGCTGGCGGGCACGGCGGCCTCCTTCGGCGGCGGCGACCAGCTGGTGAGCCAGTACATGGAGTCGGAGTTCCTGGCCCGGATCTCCCGGCGGCAGCGGGAGTTCCTGACCCGGACCGCGGTGCTGGAGCGGATGTGCGGGCCGCTGTGCGAGACGGTGCTCGAACTGCCCGGATCTGCTGCGATGCTAGCGGAGCTGGCCCGGTCAAACCTGCTGCTGGTACCGCTGGACCGGCACGGGCAGTGGTACCGGTACCACCATCTGTTCCGCGACATGCTGCTGGCCGAGCTGCAGCGCCGCGAGGCCGGCCTGGCGCCGGTGCTGCGGCAGCGCGCCGCCGGCTGGTGCCTGCAGAACGACCTGCCGGAGCAGGCGCTGGAGTACTCCATCGCGGCCGGGGACGTCGATACGGCGGCTCGCCTGGTGGCGGGGCTTGGAGTGCCGGCCTACCGGCAAGGCCGGGTCACCACCATCCAGCGGTGGTTCCGGTGGCTGGACGAGAGGGGCGGGATCGAGGGACACCCGATGGCCGCCGTGCTGGCCTCGCTGCTGGCCGCGCTGACGGCGCGCCCGGTCGATGCCGAGCGATGGGCTGATGTGGTGGATCGCTGGCAGTACGGGGCCGCGGCCCGGCCCGATGACCCTGCTGCCGAGGCCTGGGCCGGCGTGTTGCGGGCCGTGCTGTGCCGGCACGGGGCCGAGCAGATGCTCGCCGACGCCGACCAGGCCGCACGCGGGCTGGCGGCGCAGAATATCGTGACGCCCGTAGCTGCGCTGCTGCGGGGGATCGCACGGGTCCTGTGCGGTGACCTCGATGGGGGCGACGCGTGCTTCCAGGATGTGGGCAGCATGGGCGAGGAATCCGGTGCGCCAGAGGATTTCGCGGTCGCGCTGTGCCAGCGGTCGCTGGTGGCGATGGCACGCGGCGAATGGGGTTCGGCTGAGGTGCTGGCCGGGCAGGCGCGCACCGTGTTGCGCCGGGCCGGGGTGGAGGAAACCTTCGCCACGCCCCTGGTCTGCGCGGTGCGCGCCCGGACGGCCCTGCACCGGGGGGACGTCCCGGCGGCGCGCCGCGAACTCGTCCGTGCGCAGCGCCGCCGCCCTGACCTGACCTACGCGCTTCCCTACCTGGCCGTTCAGGCGAGGATCGAGCTCGCCCGCGTCCACCTGGCGCTGGCCGACCTCGCGGGTGCAAGGACGCTCATGCGGGAGATCGATGAGCTGCTCCGGCGCCGGCCCGGCCTCGGCACCCTGGGCGGCCAGGCCCGGGCGCTCCGGGACCAGCTGTCTGCCGAACACGGCTCGAACACGCCCGGAGCGTCCGCGCTAACCGCTGCCGAGCTGCGCCTGCTGCCGCTGCTGTCCACGCACCTGTCGTTCCCGCAGATCGCCGCGGAGATGTTCTTGTCCCGTCACACCGTCAAGTCCGAGGCGTTCTCGCTCTACCGCAAGCTGGGCGTCTCCTCCCGCAGCCAGGCGGTGACCAGGTCGCGGGACCTGGGCCTGCTGGAGCGGTGACACCGGGTCCTTCATACCGCGGGGGTGATGGCACCTTGCCGGGCACGAGGTGCAATGGAACGGTGCCCGGCGGCGAGCGGAGGGTATGGGCCAGGCGGTGAGATTCCAGGAGACCTTGCGCAAGCCGACGGTGATCGATGAGGGCTTCATCGAACGCCAGGCCAGGCTCGGCCTGGCAACGGCGCCGGCCCTGGATCCCAAGACCGCCGCGCTGCTGCGCCGGGCGGCGCCGGTGGCGATCGGGTCCCCGGCGGCCGGTGGAATGGTGCGCTGGCGGGCACTGGCCGCGGGCGCGGCCGAGGATGAGATCGCCGAGGCGCTGGTGGCCGTCGTCCCGGTGGCGGGGCTCGGCCGGGTCGTCGCTGCTGCTCCCGAGGTGGCGACCGCCCTCGGCGATGACATCGAGGCCGCGCTGGAGGGACTGGACGATGGCTGAGGGCTTGTCGGCTGGTCACGCCGGCCTTTCAGTGGGCACGCGGAGAAGCCCTGGTCTGAGGATGACGGCCCGGGCAGGCGCGTGCTGCCCGGCGCGGCGATGGCACAGGAGGCAGCATGGCGGCCGATGATCAGCCCGGGGACCGGCGGACGGCACGGCCGGGTCGCCGTCGCGACCGCATGGTTGCGGACCGCCCGGAAGGCGGCCACGCCGCCGCGCATCAGATGATGTCCTGCGCCTGCCGTGATGATCCCGGCGTCGATGACGGTGCGGTCCCGCCTGAGCTTCAGCAGATCCGCGGGCCCTGCCCGATCGCGGCCGGCGTTGCGGTACCTGCGGCGGGCCTGCGGCTGCGCCGGCAGCCGGAGGCCGCGTGCTCGCCGGGATGGCGGCAGATGCTGGGTGAGCGACGATGAATGCCGAGTTCTTCGCTCTGGCGTTCAGTGCGGCGCTGAACCCCAAGCTGCTGGCCCTGGACCTGCTGCTGATCGAGAACCGGCGGCCGCGGGCGATGTTCTTGTGCGTCCTGCTGGGCGGGATGACCGTGGCCCTGACCATCGGCCTGCTGGACGTGCTCACCGTCCACGCGGACGCGATCAAGTCGCAGGGAAAGGCGAGCGCCGGGGTCGACCTGGCGCTGGGCCTGCTGCTGCTGGCCGCCGGCGTGCTGCTGGCCACCGGCCGCCTGCGCGGCCGGCACCAGACACCCGTCCCGGCCGGCACCGTGCCGCCCGAACAGCCCGTGAAGGAAAAGCAGAAGAAGGACAGCTGGGCGGCGCGGATGCTGGCCGAGCCGCGGCTCGGGCTGGCCATGCTGGTCGGCGCGCTGGTCGGGCTGCCGGGCGCCAGCTACCTCACCGCGCTGCACCACCTGATCACCGGGAAATACTCCACCGCGACGCTGGTCATCGCCGTGGTCGTCTTCGT
>JASHYW010000345.1 GCA_030042885.1 Streptosporangiaceae bacterium
GGCCGGCTGGGAACGGTAAGCGCTGACGGCCGTGTGCCGGTCAGGATCGTGTACCCGGGAGCGGCGGCGATGAAGGCGCTGGTTAAGGCGAAAGCGGAGCCTGGCCTCAGGCTTGAGGACGTGCCAGTCCCCGCCGTGGGCAGGGACGACGTTCTGATCCGTGTGCTCAGAACCGGTGTCTGCGGTACAGACCTGCACATCTATGACTGGGACGGCTGGGCGCAGGCGAATGTGCCGGTGCCGCTTGTTGTCGGCCATGAGTTCGTCGGCGAGGTCATGGATACCGGATCCGACGTGCAAGAACCGCGTCTGGGCGACCTCGTGAGCGGTGAGGGCCACCTGGTATGCGGCCGTTGCCGCAACTGCATGGCCGGCCGGCGCGTTCAGTGTGCGCACACGAAAGGAGTGGGGGTCAACCATCCGGGCGCCTTCGCCGAGTACATCGCGCTGCCCGCAACAAACGTCTGGCGGCACGAGCCGGATATCGACCTCGACGTCGCCGCCATCTTCGACCCTTTCGGCAACGCGGTGCACGCAACCCTGACCTTCCCGATCCTCGGGGAGGACGTTCTCATCACCGGCGCGGGCCCGATCGGTCTCATGGCAGCGATCGTGGCCCGGCACGCCGGCGCCCGGTATGTTGCCATCAGTGATGTCTCGGAGTACCGGCTGGATCTCGCCAGGCGGATCGGCGTGACCCTGGCCGTGAACGCGGCCAGCACGAGGCTCGGTGACGTCATGGCCGAACTTGGCATGCGCGAGGGCTTCGACGTCGGCCTTGAGATGTCTGGCCAGCCGGCCGCGCTGCGGGAGATGCTGGCCACCATGACCCACGGTGGCAAGATCGCCATGCTCGGCCTGCCTGCTGAGGATTTCGGGATCGACTGGCCGCACCTCGTGACCAACATGATCACGATCAAGGGCATCTACGGGCGCCAGATGTTCGAGACCTGGTACGAGATGTCGGTGCTGATCCATTCGGGCCTCGACATTTCGCCGGTCATCACGCACAGGTTCGACGCCGCCGATTTCGGGCAGGCCTTCGATACCGTGCGCAGCACCCAATGCGGCAAGGTGGTCCTCACCTGGGCTCACCGGTAAGCAGCGATCGTGAGGGGTCCGGCAGGTGTTTACCAGCATCCAGCGAGACATCAGCGCCGAGCTTGACGAGATCCGCTCGGCAGGCCTGTTCAAGGCCGAGCGCGTCATCGTCAGCCCGCAAGGGTCGAGCATCCGCGTCGGTGATGGCCAGGAGGTTCTCAACCTCTGCGCGAACAACTATCTGGGCCTGGCCGATGACCCGCGCATCGTGGCGGCCGCGAAGGAGGCCCTGGACCGCTGGGGGTACGGCCTGGCCAGCGTCAGGTTCATCTGCGGCACCCAGGACGTGCACAAACAACTTGAGCAGCGCATCTCGGGCTTTCTCGGCACCGAGGACACCATCTTGTACTCCTCCTGCTTCGACGCCAACGGGGGCTTGTTCGAGACACTGCTCGGCGAGCAGGACGCCGTCATCAGCGACGAACTGAACCACGCATCTATCATCGACGGGATCAGGCTGAGCAAGGCCAGGCGGCTGCGCTACCGCAATCGCGACATGGCCGACCTCGAAGGTCAGCTCAAGGCAAGTGCCGATGCCAGGCGTCGGCTCATCGCCACCGACGGCGTGTTTTCCATGGACGGTTACATCACGCCACTCGGTGAGATCTGTGATCTGGCCGACCGTTACGGGGCTATGGTCATGGTCGACGACTCGCACGCGGTGGGATTTGTCGGCCCCCGCGGCCGCGGCACGCCCGAACTGCACGGGGTCAGCGACCGCGTTGACATCGTGACGGGAACCCTGGGCAAGGCGCTGGGCGGGGCCAGCGGCGGCTACACCAGCGGGCGCCGCGAGATCATCGACCTCCTTCGCCAGCGTTCAAGGCCGTACTTGTTTTCTAATTCCGTAGCGCCCGCGGTGGTGGGTGCTTCGCTAAAGGTCCTGGAGCTGCTGGAGAGCAGCGATGACCTGCGGGCCCGCCTGCGCGGGAACACCGTTTGGTTCCGCGAGCACATGACGGGCCTGGGCTTTGACATACTGCCCGGTGACCACCCGATCGTGCCCGTGATGATCGGCGACGCCGCGCGCGCCACCGACATGGCCGACCGGCTCCTGGAAAAGGGCGTATATGTGATCGGCTTCAGTTATCCGGTGGTCCCGGCCGGCCAGGCGCGGATCAGGACACAGGTCTCCGCCGCCCACAGCCGCGATGACCTCCAGACCGCAGCAGCCGCCTTCGCCGCCGTCCGGGCCGAGATGAGCTGACCCTGGTGATTCCAGCCGCCGAGCGGGCCGGGGTGGGCCCGGCCCGCTGCGGCCGGTTCGTACCGGGCGGGCTCGAGATCCGGATCGGGTGTCCGGTCCGCCGTCGGGCGCCAGTTCCCCTGGTCAGATACGCGCCGGGGTGTTCCGCAAGCTGGTCACCTGGGTCTGGGCG
The DNA here is from genome assembly GCA_030042885.1 of Streptosporangiaceae bacterium. The sequence goes on from JASHYW010000345.1 coordinate 2,481, forward strand.
TAGTTGCACTCGGCGACGATAGCGGCGACGCGCCG
>JASHYW010000346.1 GCA_030042885.1 Streptosporangiaceae bacterium
GTGATGTCGGCCGCGTACTGGATGCGGCGTTCCGGCGGGGTCATCTGGGCCAGGATCACGCCCACCTCGAGCCCGAGAAAGCGGTGCACCCGGCCCATCCACTCGGCGTCCCGCTTGGCCAGGTAGTCGTTGACGGTGACGACGTGAACCCCCTGGCCGGCCAGGGCGTTCAGGTACGAGGGCAGGGTGGCGACCAGCGTCTTACCCTCACCAGTCTTCATCTCGGCGATGTTGCCCAGGTGCAGCGCCGCGCCGCCCATCAGCTGGACATCGAAGTGCCGCTGGCCGAGGGTCCGCTTGGCCGCCTCGCGCACGGTGGCGAACGCCTCGGGGAGCAGGTCATCGAGCGTTTCGCCGGCTTCGTACCGCTGACGGAACTCGTCGGTCATGCCGCGGAGCTCGGCATCGCTCATGGCGATGAACTCGTCCTCAATGGAGTTGACCTGCTCGGCGATCCGCTTGAGCTTGCGCAGGATCTTGCCTTCGCCGGCCCGAAGGACACTATCGATGATGGCTGGCACTTCTCGTCGCGCTCCTCGCGGATCGTCTGACCTCACCATGGGCCGGTGACCGGCAGTCGGCTCCCGTTCACCGCCTCGCATGTCATGGTAGGCGAGATGGGGCACCAAACCGAGTCGCACACGGACCGGTAGGGTTGCTTGGCACCGGGGCCAGCGAGCGGGGCGTCAGGGACTTTTGGGGTCCGGCTGGTGCTCAGTCTCCCATGTCCCGGAGAATAATAGGACCGGTACTCAAGGAGAGGAGCACCCAGTGGCCGATCAGGCGGCGCCCGGGGCCATGGCGGAGGCGGGAGATACGGGAGCGCGCGGGCTCGACGCGCAGGTCGCTCAGTCGTATGTCCACGAGGAGTTCCACGGCCGGCCTGCCTCCTGGGTAGTATCCTCGATCGTCATCGCCGGCTTCATTATCGGCGGGATCGCGCTGCCCATCGGCCCGACCTGGTGGCTGTTCTGGACCGGGGTCGGGATCGTGGTCCTCGGCGCCATCGTCGGCGCGGCCGTGCACATCTTCGACGACTGGTACTAAAGGCTTCCGCGGGGATGACACCGCGCTTTCGGCACACTCCAGGGCGGTGGAGCCCGGTTTGAATGTCATTCGGCGGGCGCCGGGGAATGTCACAGGGCAGGGCTAGGGTGGCGAGATGCGCCTGGATACCCCTGCGGCCGAGGTGACAGTCACTCCGGATGAGGTCCGCCGGATGACACTACGCGCGCAGGGGTTCCTGGGCGCCACGCCATGGGGCCGTTCCCGGGCTTCCGGGGGCGGGGTGGCGGCCATGCTCCGCCGGGTCGGCGCTGTGCAACTCGACACGATCAGCGTGCTGGCCCGTTCGCACGAACTAGTCGCCTACGCCCGGCTGGGACCGGTCGGGCGGGAGCGGGTCGAGCAGGCCTACTGGCATCCGGCCCAGCCCGCCGCCTTCGAGTACTGGGCTCACGCGGCCTGCGTGCTGCCGATCGAGCAGTGGCCGTACTTCGCTTTCCGGCGCCGCGCGCTGCGGGCCAGGGGAGTGCGCTGGCACCAGAGCCACCAGGAGACCTGCCAGAAGGTCCTGGCCCGGCTGCGGGCCGAGGGCCCGCTGACCGCCACCCAGCTCGGCGGGGCCAAGGGCGGCGGCCCATGGTGGGACTGGTCTGACGTCAAGATCGCGGTGGAGTGGCTGCTCGACATCGGCGATGTCATCTGCGTGCGGCGCACCGGCTGGCGCCGGGTGTACGACCTGCCGGAGCGAGTGCTGCCGCCGGACCTGCTCGGCGCCGAACCGTCCGACCTGGAGTGCATCACCTACCTGGCCGGGGTCGCCGGCCGGGCGCTCGGCGTGGTCACCCAGGCCGACCTGGTCGACTATCACAGGCTCAACATCCTCACCAGCGAGAAGGCCCAGCACGTGCGCCTGGTCACCGAGGCTGTGCAGGCGGCCGGGCTGACGCCGGTCGCCATCGCCGGGGAGCCGGCCCGGCCCGCAACGGCCCGGGCCGGGAAGAGCCGCGCCAGGCCGTCAGCGGCGGGCGTGAGGGGCTGGGCGGATCCGGCCGCCCTGGCCGGGGCCGGGAGCCGGGGCCGGAACCGCGTGACGCTGCTGTCGCCGTTCGACTCGCTGGTGTGGGACCGCAGGCGGACGCTGCGGATGTTCGGCTTCGAGCACAGCCTCGAGGCCTACGTGCCCAAGCACAAGCGGATCCACGGCTACTTCACCATGCCGCTGCTCGCGGACGGGCGCCTGGTGGGCCGGGTCGACCCGGCCCGGGACGGGACGACCCTGGTCGCCCGCCGGGTGTCGCTGGACAAGGCCGCCGCGGCCGAGCCGATGGCCCGGGCGCTGCGCGAGGCGGCCAGCTGGGTCGGCTGCGACGACGTACGCCTGGAGCAGATGGACCCCGCCGAGCACGCCCCCCGTTTGCTAGCAGCACTAGCTCAAGCGAGCTGATGGGGCCCCCGCGAGCCAAAGGGCGCGGAACCGCCTGGACTCCCCCGCGAGCCAGAGGGCGCCGGTGCCGACTGGACTGACGAGCGAGGAACGAGCGAGGAGGGAAGGCGGCGCCAGTGAAGGGGGACGGGGAGGTGGGTGGGGCCCGGAGGCGAGCGG
>JASHYW010000347.1 GCA_030042885.1 Streptosporangiaceae bacterium
CGGTCGGCGCGCATTCGCCGCGGGCCATCGTGCTGCAGGCGCTCGGCCACTTCCTGCTCGGCCACCAGGTGCCGCGGGACTTCGCCGACTTCCTGCGGCAGCGGGTGGAGGCGAACTACTTCGCCGCCGCGGTGCTGATGCCGGAAACGGCGGTGGTGCCGGTGCTCGAAGGTGCGAAGCAGGGCCGGGACCTCGCGGTCGAGGACCTGGTGGACCTGTTCTCCGTGTCATACGAGATGGCCGCGCACCGGTTCACCAACCTGGCCACCCATTACCTGGACCTGCCCTGCCACTTCGTGAAGAACGACGCGAGCGGCATCATCTACAAGGCGTACGAGAACGACGGGGTGGTATTTCCCGCAGACCCGTCAGGCGCGATCGAGGGGCAGCGGCTGTGCCGCCAGTGGTCCGGCCGCCAGGTGTTCGGCGCCGCCGATCGTTACTCTCCCTACTACCAGTACTCAGACACCCCGTCAGGTACCTACTTCTGCATCGCGCAGGTCGATCCGCGTGCCGACCATGGATTCGCGATCACCTTGGGTGTCCCGTTCGAGCATTCCCGCTGGTTCCGGGGCCGCGAGGCGACGACAAGGACGCGCTCGGGCTGCCCGGACGGCGAATGCTGCACCCGGCCGCCAGCTGCGCTGGCCGAACGGTGGGAGGGCAATGCGTGGCCATCTGCCCGCGCGCACTCACACATCCTGTCCGCGTTGCCGGCCGGGAGCTTCCCCGGCGTCGATGACGCCGACATCTACGAGTTCCTCGACCGGCACGCCCAGGACTAGCGGCGGAGTGTGGCGGCCACGTCGTAGCTGACGTGGTAGCCGAGGCCCGGCACCCGGTTGATCAGGCCCTCGCCCTCCAAGATGCGCATGGCCTTGCCGACCGTCTGGCGGGAGTGTCCGTGCTCGCGGCGCAGGACCGCGATCGATGGCAACTGCGCGCCCGGAGCGAGCTTCTCGCTGGCGATCTGCTCCCGGATGAGGGCGGCAAGCCGCATGTAGGCTCTCGGATCTGGCTGGGGAGCTGCCGTCATGCCCCGGATGGTACACGATGAATATCGAAAGTAGTCGACTATTCACAGATAATGACCAATGCTTGCACGTCAGAGCGACATGGCCCCGACAGACCCGGCCTATCCCGATCGCGGGCACCACCGTCCGTTCGGGATAATTTCCGGCAAATTACCGGCAGTTGCCGTCCGGCGGCCAGGGGGCGATGTCACCTTCGAGTAACTTACTCACGGGAGGCAGCATGAGCGATGCGCCGGAGGACGGCTCCGCGTACCAGGGATTCTCGCTGGAGCTGGGGGAGGACCTGGCGCGGATGCGGGAGTGGCTGCACGAGTTCGCGGCTTCGGTGATCAGGCCGGCGGCGGCGGAATGGGACGAGCGCGAGGAAACCCCGTGGCCGGTGCTCGAAGAGGCGGCCAAGATCGGGCTGTACTCGCTGGATTTCTACGCTCAGCAATACGTTGAGCCATCGGGGCTCGGCATTCCGGTCGCGTTCGAGGAACTGTTCTGGGGGGACGCAGGAATCGGGATGGCCCTGGCCGGCAGCTCGCTGGCCGCGCTGTCGGTGGCGGCCAACGGGACGCCCGAACAGGCTGCTGAGTGGTGCCCGCAGATGTTCGGCAGGCCGGGAGAGCTGAGGCTGGGCGCGTTCTGCTCCTCAGAGCCGGACGCCGGCAGCGACGTGGCCGCGATAAAGACGCGGGCGGCGTACGACACCGCGCGTGATGAGTGGGTGCTGAACGGGGTGAAGACCTGGGTGACCAACGGCGGCATCGCCCACGTGCATGTGGTGGTGGCGTCGGTCGACCCGTCGCTCGGATCCCGCGGGCAGGCGGGCTTCGTCGTGCCGCCGGGCACGGCCGGGCTGTCCATGGGACAGAAATTCCGCAAGCATGGCATCAGGGCTTCGCATACCGCGGAGGTCGTGCTGTCCGACGTCCGGGTGCCCGGGCGGTGCGTGCTTGGTGGCCGGGAACGGCTCGAGGAGCGGCTGGCGCGGGTCCGAGAGGGCGGCCGCGCGGGCGAGCAGGGCGCGATGAAGACGTTCGAGGCCTCCCGGCCGGGCGTGGCGGCGATGGCGGTCGGGATCGCCCGGGCCGCGGTAGAGTACGCGGCTGAGTATTCGCGCACCCGGGTCCAGTTCGGCCGGCCGATCGGGCAGAACCAGGCCGTGGCGTTCATGCTCGCGGACATGCATGCCGCGGTCGACGCGGCGCGCTTGCTGACCTGGCGGGCGGCCTGGATGGCGCGGCAGGGCAAGCCGTTCACCCGGGCCGAAGGATCGATGTCCAAGCTGGTCGCGGGGGAGACCGCCGTGCGGGTCACCGAGCACGCCATCCAGATCCTCGGCGGGAACGGCTACACCAGGGAGTTCCCGGTCGAGCGCTGGCACAGGGACGCGAAGATCTTCACCATCTTCGAGGGTACCTCGGAGATCCAGCGCCTCATCATCGGCCGCGCCGTCACCGGCCTGGACGTGCGGTAGGCCGGAACTGCGGAAACCGTCCAGGCGTCACGGCAGTATGAAGCACGATCCGGTCCCGGAACGTCCCCACGACCCAGATCGGGTGCCCTCTGTCTTAACGACTATTAGCGACCTTCACGCCACTAGTTCACACCGGGGAGTTCAGTCAATGTGAAGAGCACCGATCGCGGTGGTCATATACCTCGATGCAGGCAGCCGTGTCATCGAGCGGCCACCGTCGCCGCGCGGATCAGGTTCGAGCGAAGCGTGTGGTGGCGGCCTTCGATGATCCTCACCGCGCCCGACTTCGAGCGCATCGAAAGTGACTGGGTGAACACGCGCTGGGGGGTATAGCGAACACCCTGCAGAAGCTCGCCG
>JASHYW010000348.1 GCA_030042885.1 Streptosporangiaceae bacterium
CAGCGAGGTGATCGCGTAGACCGTCTCGGTCGACCACTTGGTGCTGTTCTTCCCGTCTTCCCGGTCATCGGCCGCCGGCGGCGGACGATCTGGATGGCCTGGGCGGCGTGGGGGAAGGCCAGCCCAGCCGCGACCGCGGTGACCTTCAAGGTTCGCCGTTCCGCGCGCCCGTGGCCTTTCTCGCGGGTCTGGCAGGCGACGGGGACTTGCCGCCAGGGCAGCGCGGCGAGCTGGGCGTGCAGGCCGGGCTGATTGTGCTTGACCAAGAGGGCGACAGACTACGACGTTTCCGTGCCTTGCTGCCGTGCGAGGTCGTGGTCACGGCGGTGACGCATCCGCTGCATGGGTGCAGGCTGCGGGCCTATGCGGTGCGGCACGTGGACGGGGTGCCGCATTTGAAGGTGGAGTTGCCCGACGGGATGCCGGGCCTGGTAGCCGCGGAGGCGACCGATGCGTTCGGTGCGGATCGGGCTGGTGCGGGGGCTGGCCTGGTCCTGGATGGTGCTGGCCTGCGCCGCCTGCGTGCCGTGGTGATGCGGCTGCGGGACGGGGATGCGTCTGGCCCTTGCCGGTAACGGGCCGGACCGGGATTTCCTGCCCGCTGTGCCGGAGCGGCTCCGGCGAGCTCCCGGGCGTGTCACCTGCGCTGGGCGCGATCGGCGTGGCGGATCCCGCGGAGTGGTCACCGGCGGTGTCTTCTGGCGTGGTTGTTGCTGTTCCGCTTTCGCGGCGGGCGGCGGCTGCCGGCCGTCCCGCCAGGGCACAGGACGACGGATGCCCGCGTGGCCTGCTGCATCATGATCGCCGTGCTCGCGGTCCCCCTTTCCCGCTCATTTTCCGGAAGAAGAGAGCTGATGGGAAAGGAAAGGAATCTCGATGACGGATGTGACCGACGTGGCCACGGAGTCCGTGCTGCCTTCCGGCGGTACGGACCTGGGCCGGGAGCCTGGCCAGCGTCATTGCAAGCGGCCTGGCTGCGAGAACCCGGTTCCTGTGTCCGGGCGCGGCCGGACCCGCGTGTTCTGCAGTGATGCGTGCTCGCGTCGTTTCCACAACGCCGCGCGCCCGGCGGGCGCCGGCGGGGGCGCGGTGTCGCCGGGGCAGGCCGCTGACCCGCTCGGCGCGCTGGATGCGCTGATCAGGCAGGCAGAGTCTCTGGTCACGCTGGCGCGCGGGCAGGTCGCGGCGCTAGATCCTGAGGTGGTGGCCGCGCAGCTGGCGGAGGCCGAAGCGGCCCGGCGCCGCGCCGAGGCACGCGCGGTCACCGCCGAGGCGCGTGCCGCCGAAGCTGAGCAGGAGATGCTCGCGGCGGTGGAAGCGGCGGAGGCCGCGCATCGCGGCCGGGAAGCTGCCGAAGCCGAGGCCCGCCGCGCTCGTGAGGAGAGCGCCCAGGCCAGCCGGGAGCTGGCTGAGGAGGCTGCCCGGGCCCGCGCTGATGCGGAGGCCGCCGTGGCCTGCGCTGACCGGCAGGCCGCCGAGGCCGCCGGGACCGCTGAGACGGCACGGACGGAACGTGATAAGGCCGGTGAGCGGGCCGCGGCGACGGTCCGTGCTGCCGAGACTGAACTGGCCCGCGCCCGGCAGGCTGAAGCCGACGCCCGCGAGCAGGCCCGGCAGGCCCGCGATGACGCGGCCCGGGAGCGGGAGGCGCTAGCCGGGCAGTACCAGGCCCGGCTGCAGGCGGCCGAGCAGCTCACCGCGGCCGAGCGCGACCGCGCCCTGCGCGCCGAGCAGCGCCTGGACGCCGAGCGCGAGCGCCATGACGGCCTGCTCGCTGCCCTCACCGGAGCCGACGGCGGGGAGACACGGCCAGCTGCGGGCGGTACTGGCGGGCTGGCGGGCCGGCGGGCCCGTGCTCGCGGCACGGCAGGGAACACGTCATGAGCGCCGGGAAGGAGCCCGGCGGGCGTTGCGCCGAGCCGCCTTTGATACCAGGACAGGGAAATCTCCCGCCCGGCGGCTGGCACGCACGTAAGTTCGCCTCGTCCCAGGTCACGCTCATGATCCGGAAAGAGGGAACCTACGTGCGTGCCATGAGAATAACGCCTGCCCGCCAGCTCACGCTGGATATCCCCTGGCCGGGACACGGCGAAGGCCGCGACCGCGAGCAGGTATGGAACCAGATGCCCGATGCGGCCCGGACCCGGGTGCTGCGCCTGCTCGCGGCCATGATCGCCGCCGGCGTGCTGACCGGTGACGACGAAGGCCAGGACGCCGGGGCGGTGCGGGGCGATGGCTGAGCCGGCGGCCGCCCACCTGCGGCGTGACGCGTACATCTACGTCCGCCAGAGCACGCTGGCCCAGACGGTCCGTAACACCGAGAGCCTGATCCGGCAATACGACCTGGCCGGGCGTGCCCGTCAGCTGGGCTGGGCGGACCACCAGATCGTGGTGGTCGATGACGACCTGGGCCGTTCCGGCGCCTCCGCCCAGGGCCGCAAGGGCTTTTCCGACCTGGTCGCCGATGTCGGGCTGGGCAAGGCCGGGATCGTGCTGTCGCTGGAATGCTCGCGGCTGGCCCGCAACAACGCCGACTGGTACCGGCTACTGGATTTGTGCGCGCTGACCGATACGCTGATCGCCGACGCCGACGGCGTCTACCATCCCGCCAGCTATAACGACCGCCTCGTGCTAGGCCTCAAGGGGACCCTCTCGGAGGCAGAACTGCACCTGCTGAGGTCACGGATGACCGAGGGGCGGCGCGCCAAGGCCGCCCGCGGCGAGCTGCGGCTGACGCTGCCCGCCGGGCTGGACTACGACGACGGTGACCACGTGATCATCACCCCCGATGAGGCGGTCCGGGAAGCGGTCATGTGCGTGTTCCGCCGCTTTGACCAGCTCGGCTCGGCCCGGCAGGTGGTGGTCAGCCTCCGCGCCGACGGCCTGCGGCTGCCCCGGCGGGACATCCGCACCGGGAAGATCACATGGGCGCAGGCCAGCTACCCGGCCGTGCACGACATCTTGATCCATCCCGGCTATGCCGGGGTGTTCGCCTACGGGCGCAGCAAAACCGAAAAACACCTGGATGCCGACGGGAACGTGACCACCCGGCAGCGGCGGCTGCCCCGCGGCCAGTGGGCCGTGATGATCCCCGGCCATCATCCCGGCTACATCTCCCTGGAAACCTACGACGCCAACATCGCCAGGCTGGCCGCCAACGCACCGCCGCCCGCCGGCAGCGCCGGCGGGGCCGCGCGGGAAGGCGCGGCCTGGCTGCAGGGCCTGCTGCGCTGCGGCCGGTGCGGGCGGCTGATGCAGGTCGCCTACCACTCCGGGGGCAGCCCCGCCTACCGGTGCGGCCGGGCGAACCAGATGTACGGTGCCAGGTCCTGCCAGCTGATCGGCGGACGGCGGCTGCACGAAGCAGTCCTGGACGAGCTGCTGGCCGTGCTCGCCCCGGCTTCCCTGACCGCCACCGTCCAGGCCCTGGCCGACGCCCAGGCCCAGCACCGCCAGAATCTGGCCGTGTTCGAACGCGCCGCCGAACGCGCCCGTTACGAGGCCGGCCGGGCGCTGCGCCAGTACGACAACGTCGAGCCGGAAAACCGGCTGGTGGCACGGACCCTCGAGGCGGTCCTGGAAGACAAGCTCGCGGCCGTGCGCACCGCCGAGAACCAGCTCGCCACCCAGCGCGCCCGCCAGCCCGTCACCCTCACCGACGAGGAGACCGCCTGGATCACCACCGCCGGCGCGGACCTGCGAGCCATCTTCCAGGCCCCGGCCACCACCCACGCCCAGCGCAAGGAACTCATCCGCGCGGTCATCACCGAGATCGTCGCCACCGCCAGGAACGCCGGCGACGGCACCGGCAGCGGACGAACCTGCCAGATCCGCATCATCTGGCAAGGCGGCGCCAGCACCGACGTGCAGATGCCGATGCCCGCCAGCGGCAAGCACGGCCGGACCACCAGCGAAGACACCATCGACCTGATCCGCCGCCTGGCGCCCCGCTATAACGACACCACCATCGCCCAGATCCTCGGGCAGCAGAACCGGCGCACCGCCACCGGGCTCCCCTTCAGGAAAGCCCACGTCAGGGCGCTACGCGCCTACCACGGCATCCCTGGATACCAGCCGCCACCGGAGAATGTCACACCCGGCTGCCAGGATGCAGCCGTGGTCAGCATCGCAGAAGCCGCACGCCAGCTCGGCGTCTCCAGTGCCACCATCTACCGGTGGCTGCGCGACGGCTTCGTCACCGGCGAGCAGCTCACCCCCGGAGCACCCTGGCAGATCCGCATCGGCCAGCAGCTCCGCGACCGGGTCCGGCCCCAGGCACCCGACGGCTGGCTGCCCCTCAGCCGGGCCGCCAGCCACCTCGGCGTCGCCCGCCAGACCGTGTTGAACAAGGTCCAACGCGGCGAGCTCAACGCCATCTACCTCA
>JASHYW010000349.1 GCA_030042885.1 Streptosporangiaceae bacterium
GCAGGACCAGCCTGCGTATTCATGCAGGGCTGGTCAATTGCGTGTCGATGCGGGGTCCAGGAGGGTGCTCGACAGGTGCGGGTTCTCGACGTGTGCGTTGTGGCCCAGGCCTGGGAGCGTGACCGTGGGGACGCCGAGCCGGATGAGCTGATCGCCGGTGTTCATGGCGTCGTGCTCGCCGCGGGCCAGGGTCACCGGTGCCTGGGATCGTGCCAGCAATTGCGCCATGTCGGGCGCCCCGACGGCAACGCACCCGGATCCATAGCTAGCCGACCGGTGCCGACGATGCAGGCGACCGCTGCGGCCAAGGACTCGAAGGTGTAGCTCGATAGCGGCCGCGAGCTGCCATGACCAGGCAAGTCCGGCGCCAGCCAGCGCCCCGGCCACCGCCCGGCGAGCAACGGCCACCACCCCTCCCACACGTCGCCGGTCGCGCCGAGGCCGTGCAACAGCAGCAGAAGAGGCTCCCCGCTGCCGCCCTGTTGAACCCGCAGGCCAGCTTCCATACCCGCAGTCTGTCACAGCGCATGCCCGGGCCGGGCCACCCATGGGGGCACGCGGGCACTGGCGTCTAGCCGCGGGGCCTGCGGGCGGGAGTGGTCGTCCCGGACCGCCCGCACGGGATCTGTCCGCCGCCATCGCGACCGCCACCGTCCGTTGCCCTGCGTGGTAGATCACCGCAGCAGTGGCACATGCTTGCGTGTGGCCGGAGGTTTCGAGCCTGCTCAGGTCTCGGCATGGACGCCGCGGGAGTCATGCGGTCCAGGCGACCGGCAGCCGCTTGACGCCACGCTGGAAGTTCGATCGCAGGTACGACGGCTGGCCTGCGTACCTGAGGGAGGACGTGCGGGCCAGGACCTCACTGAGCAGCGCGCGCATCTGGGTGCGGGCCAGGTGGGCGCCCAGGCAGAAGTGCGGGCCGTGACCGAACACCAGGTGCGGGTTGGGGTGGCGGCGGATATCAAAGCGGTCAGGGTCGGCGAAAACGGCTTCGTCACGGTTGGCCGAGGTGAATGAGACGACCACCTTGTCTCCTTCGCCGATACGCTGTCCGCCGAGTTCACAGTCGCAGGCCGCGGTCCGGCGGAAGGTCATGACCGGCGTCCACCAGCGCAGCATCTCTTCCACCGCGACGGGCATCAAGGCCGGATCGCCGCGCAGGTCGTCCTGCGCGTCCGCACGCTCGAGCAGCGCGATGCACGCGCCCGGCAGGCCGTTGCGCAAGGTCTCGTTCCCTGCCACTGCGAACAGCCAGAACATGTTCTCGAACTCGGCCACCGACACCTGGCCTCCGTCATCGTCCGCCTCAGCAAGCAGGATCGACATCACGTCATCCCCAGGGTGGCGCCGTTTCTCCTCAGCCACCAGGTGAGCATAGGCGTACAGGTCCGGCATTCCCTCCCGGGTCCGCGGGTCCGGCATCCGGTCGGCCCTGTCCGGCAGGGGTCGCAGCGCGAGCGCCTCCCTGGCCATGGGCGTGCCCGCGGCCGGGTCGAATTCGGCTGAGAGACTCTCGCACAATTAGCCGTCGTCGAGAACGGAGTGCGCGGTGCGGGCGATGGCCGGATGCCGTGGCGGCCGGTTACCGGGCTGGGAACACGGGGCGGGGTTTGCCGGGCGCGACAGTGCGGGCCAGGATCCCGAGCGTGGCCCGCAGCGCGCTCTCCGGAATCACGGGGAAGATGCCGGCGTCCTTCCAATCCTGCCCGGCCGCCGACCAGTCGTAGTACGACGTTACGAGCGTGCCCTGGTCGATCGGCTCCAGCCGGTAGCCGTACACGTGGCCGAGATCCAGCTGGCCGTGGACCGTCCAGGCGATTTCCTGGTCCTGCTCGAACGCGACGATCTCGACGGTGACGTCGTACAGGCCGAGGGGATAGTCATTGAGCGCTTCCCGGTCCATGTGCACGACGAAGGTGTCTCCGGCCTTGGTGACAAGGTCTCCGCTGGCCTCCATCAGCATGCCGGAGCTGTCTATGGCGACGTGCCCCCGGGGATCGGTGAGCACGGCGAAGATCTCGCCCGGTGACGCGGCCACAGCCCGCTGCACTTCGATCCGTTCCGGCATGTGCCGATTGTCGCACGCCGGCCAGTACGGACCGCTCATTCGACGCCCATGACCACCCGGGATCACTCAGCGGTCCGCATCTCGTGCGATCCCGTGCAGGCCCTGCAGGATCATGAGCACTCAGGGACCCCTGCCCGCGCCTTCGTGGCGGTAGCCGCGAAGCGCCGCTCGTAGGCAGGTGACGAGGGATGAACAGGAAACGTCACGGAAAGCTGCTGACAGCCTCAGAGGCGAGCGCGTACCCGCCTGCTCGGCGCGTCCGCTGGACCCCTGGCGGATGCCAGCGGAGGCGCGCAGAACAGGCCGATCTGGCGCGTCTCCCGCGGGACCTTGGAGATGACCGGACATGTGTGAGGGCTGTCACCCTCGCCGTGCTTGGCGGAATTCTTTTTCGTGATCCATCTTGGCGGTTTGGCCGCTTAGGCGGCGAAGCTCCGCAGGCGCGGGTGGGCGGGAATGAACCGGGTCCCGGCTCGGTTGGTGCGGGGTGGTCGTAGTTGTCTTGTGTGTTCGTGTCACCTGCACGCTCGCGGAGAACGATGTTGCGGGCGCGCCGCTTCAGGGATCTGGGGAAGGCCGCGTCGAGAACCGGCCAGGGTGCCGCACCGCGCGGACCCGTATCCAGCCCCTTGTAAGGAGCGATATGACACAGGGAACCGTCAAGTGGTTCAACGCGGAGAAGGGCTACGGCTTCATCTCCCGCGCCGACGGACCGGACGTCTTCGTGCACTACTCC
>JASHYW010000350.1 GCA_030042885.1 Streptosporangiaceae bacterium
GCACCCGCAGCCGCGCAGCTGCTGTCCGCGACGCCACCAGCCACCCCCTTTCCAGGTGTCCCGCCGCCAGGGCTGGCCTGGCGACGAAACTTGCTGAATACCAACTAAATAGCCGGGGGCAGGCCCGCGGCAGAGTCGAAAGTCCCGGCCGCTGGTGGCCCGTGGTCACCTGACACGCCGGGAATCAAGAATCTGGCCGAGGTCAGGTCCGTGGTCGGCCTCACCCGCCAGCCGGCCTCACGGCTGGCTGGCCCATCGCGTCGGCACCGCCCTAAGTGATGATGCCGGAGTTCGGCGGCTACGTTGTGAACCGGCCATGTCTACGCCGCTATGCCGCAGCAGCGTGCTCGCGCGGATCGTGCTCATATTCGCCGGCGCCGCCTGCTACCAGCGCCCCCGTGTCGTCGTAGACCGCGGCGCCCGCGGCTGTCAAAGCGGCCCGGCTGACCCGGAAGTGGTGACCGCACAGCAGTAGGTCCACCGGGTGCGGCCGGCCGGGGACAGGCGGCATGATGACGGTGACAACCGGCCTGGCCGGGCAGCAGCAGGCTCGATCTGCCACGACATGCCGCAGGCTCGGCAGCAGGTCATCAAGCTTGCCGAGATCCGCGGCCTCGCTGTGTGCAGAATCGCGGTGCGCGAACCAGCCTTTCACCGAATCAGGATCACGCTGCGGCAGTACCGCCGGTAGGGCCGCTAGTCCTGCGGCTAAAGGCGAAAGACCTCCGGTCGTGCGAGGGCCGCCAGCCATGGCTGCCCAGATGGCCAGGTCCTGCCGCGTCGATCCGGTGACGAGCGCAATCCGGAACTCTTCCGCAAGGCGTATGCCGCGCCTGGCCAGCCGCAGCGCGACGGCATCCGCCGCATGGAGGGTGATGATCAGCTGATGTCGCCTGTGGGGGCAGGGTGGCGCTCAGGGGGAGCCGTTTCAGTCGGGCGGCCTCTGCTGGTCCCGCGCATCCACAGGAAGACGGCGAGGACGGCGAGGACGAAGCCAACTGCGGCCGCCGTGATCGGCACGGTCACTCCCCAGGTCGTGATCGTGCTGCTGCCGCTGTTGGCGTCGTTCACCGCCGCCGACAGGCTGGCGGGGCTGGCGTGGTAGGTGTACGACAGGACCGGGAGCACCGGGATGATCTTGCCATTGGGCAGGGCGATGCCGGCCATCTCGGTCTCGTTGTTGCTGAGGTTCACGACCAGTCCGGTGCCGGGCGCCACGTAGTAGGTGTTGTTCGCCTGGTAGGTGTAGCCGAGCGGGATCGACACGGCGCCAGGGAACAGCTTAGACAGGCTGGCCAGGTTGGCCGCCGAGATGAGTCCGGCCGCGCGCATGGCTGGCAGCAAGGACACGGGCAGCGACTTCGGCAGACTCGCCAGCAGTTGCGCGTTCTTGATCGGCGTCGCCGGGACGGCCGCCTGGTACACGTAGGTGTTAATGCCACCCTGCTGCGCCTGCTTGACGTACTTCAGCGTGGTGGTGGTATAGGTCTGGTACACCCAGCCGGTGTAGTTCTGCTGCTTGGCACCGAGCGGCCAGCTCACCGTCAGGCCCTGAGCGGGCGTCACAGTCCAGTCGCTCGGGTGGCTGGTGGTCGCTTCGAGTGTCTGCCTGTCGAGCGCGTAGGGCGTGACGGTCTGCCCCACTGTCTTGCCGGCCACCGTGATGTTCCTGGTGTCCTGCACGAGAGCCGTGTTGCCGGACGTCTGCTGCACCTTGACGGTCTCGGTGATCGTCGCGGGCAGGCCGACCTTGATGGCGCCGGCCAGGTTGCCGGTCGCCAGCGCTGCCGGGTCGAACAATGTGCGGATCGTAGCATCGTAGGTCCGCGTCTTGTCGTAGTTGCCCGGCATGCGCGCGATGTACGACGGCGTGATCCACCACGCCATCAGGGCGGCGGCAACGAGCAGGATAAGCCCGATAACGCCGCTTGAGATCGCGGCTTTGCGCATGCTAACCCCTCACGCATGCCGCCCAGGCCGCCCCGTTGCAACACTGGTGCAAGCGGCACGCCTGTTCCATATTCAGTGCTGACTGGCGTGTACAGAGGGGCCAACGGTCCTGATCGTAGGGGCGCAAAGTCCTGGCGGTGCGGGCGGAAGGATTGGTCACGGACTATCGGGGTCAGCCCGCCCGACAGGTCTGCCGCCACGGAAACGCCGCTCATTGGCCTGATCATCCCTCGACAGGCAATGTTGCCTTCGCCGCGGTACCAGCGGTTATCCCTGGGTTCGGCAGCTGATGTAGCGCCGATAGTTCCCGAGGCCACTGGCCGTGCACGTGACGCGCTGGACAAGGCGTTCAGTCGGGCCACGGCAGATGTGCCCGGAATGTGCCCGGAATGACTAGCATGCGCTGCTGCGTCGCAGGTCAATGCCAATGGATGGAGGGTGAGTCGGCCTGTAGGCCGGGTTCTGTGCGCCCGCTTACGCGGGCCGGCGGCCATCCATCTGGGACTGCCGTTGCCGACAGCCTCGTGCAGTCCACCCGCGAGCATCGGGCGGGCCACCCTCAATCGCTCGCGCAGGGAACGCCGTCCCCTCTTGACCTTGCTCCGGGTGGGGTTTACCGAGCCGCCGCAGTCACCTGCGGCGCTGGTGGTCTCTTACACCACCGTTTCACCCTTACCCCCGCTGGCGCGAGGGCGGTTTGTTTTCTGTGGCACTGTCCCGCGGGTCGCCCCGGGTCGGCGTTACCGACCACCCTGCCCTGTGGAGCCCGGACCTTCCTCACCGGGCCTGCGCCCGGCGCGACCGCCCGGCCGACTCACCTACAGCTGAGGATACGCCGATTTTTATGCCAAACGGACCACGGTGCTTGCCTGCGGGACACGGCTCAGCCCCCGGGGGTACGGTCCGACCGCGTTCCGCTCAGCTGACCGGGCCGGGGACCTGACTGGTCAGGTCGTCCCGCTGCTCGGCGGACGGCTCCGGCGGGGCCGGTACCCGGGCCGGGGCGAAGGCGAGGCCAGCAGCCAGGCAGGCGAAGGAGAGAACGGGAAGCAGGTACCGGTAGTCGAAGTCGGCGATCGCGATCGGGAACACCAGCAGCACGATCGCGGTGACCCAGGGCAGCATGCTGCCCGTTCGCCGGGACCACACCAGCCGCGGCCGCCGCTGCCTGAGCCCCTCGATCCGCACCACCCCGCCGAGCCCGGTGAGCAGGATGAGCCCGAACAGCGGCCCGTAGGTATAGAACAGCCGCTCGTACCCGGCGATCAGGAACGCGAACGGTTCGACGACGGTGCTCGGGAGAGCGTGCCCGTAGCTCACCGCGTCGGAGTAAGCGGTACCGCCGGGAATCCATGAGTGGTAGTCCGGGACCAACTGCGGCTTCAGGTGGAAGTAGTAATAGGACACGGTGCCCGGGTCCGGATACTTGTGCCGTGGCCACTCGACGGATAGCACCAGGCCGTTCAGTACAGAGTGCAGGTAACCCAGCGGCTGGGCCTCGATGGCCTGGATGGCGAAGTCGCGCAGCAGCCTGTCGTTGGCGGCGCTCACCGGGCCGCCCGGGATGTCGTGCACCTGGGGCGCGTGCCAGATGTAGTCACCCGGAGGCGTCCGGCTGGACGGGGAGCCCGACGGGCAGATCTTCAGCTCGTCGGCGGGGGGCTTGATGACCGAGCATTCGGCGAACGAGGATACCCGTCCCCACAGGTAGAACCCGTCGGACCTGGTCAGCGAATAGGTCCCCGTCCAGGAGTGGAACCATCCCACATAGGCCAGCACGGGCGCCGCGCAGCCGATGACCATCACCCCCGCGGTGAGCCAGCCGCGCCAGGACCGCCGTCCGCGCCACAGCAAGAAGGCGGGGAACAGGATCAGGATGGGCAGGCCCTCGCTGCGCACCACCACCGCGTAGCCGACCAGCAGGCCCGCGACCAGGGCGACGAGCCACGATACCCGGTAACGCCACAGGATCAGCAGCAGGGCGAGCATGACGAGGAAGGTGAACAGAGCCTCGGCCATCACCATGTGCTCGTCTTCGATCTCGAACCCGTCGAGGAGCACCGGCAGCGTCGCCACCGTGGCCCACAGCTTCGGTACCCCACTGCGCAGGGCCAGCAGGTAGATCATGACCGCGATACCCAGCCCCATGAGGTGCTGCAAGCCGGTCACCAGCGTGAAGCTGTGGAACGGCAGCAATGCCCGCAGGAATAGCGAGTAGCCCGTCGTCTTGGACAGGTCCGGCCGCAGCCGCAGCGCGGCGCCCACGTACACGTAGGAGTCGCCGGAGAACCACAGCGCGCCCGGGTACCCCAGCATGGCCACCAGCCGCAGGGCGGCACCGGCGGCCAGCGCCAGAGCGAACAGCTGATTGTGCGCGACAAGCTCACGCAACCGCACCAGCGGAGCGCGTGAGATGCCTGCGAGCACGCCGATCCCTTCTCCGCCCTGAGGGTTATTCAGAAAGCGGCTAGCGAGCACGGGCCCGTCGGCCTATCCGAGCGGTCGCTGCAGCGCAGCGGCCGGAACCGTCACGGGAATCTGAATAACCCGGACTTCCGAAGATACTCGTGGGACACGCAACAATAGCACGCGCCCCGCCAGGAGTTATCGTGTCCTGGCCCAAGCCTCCAGCTGGGCGACGAAGGCCCGGGCATCCGCCGGCCAGCCGAGAGATCTGCGGGCCGCCTCATGTCCGCTGCTGCCCATCTTCGCCCGCAACGAGGCATCCCCGGCCAGTTCAAGGACCGCGTCCGCAGCCGCCCGAGGGTCGCCGAACGGCACCACGAACCCGCACTCGTGGCCGGTGGCGAGCTCCGCCGCGGCTGGCAGCGGCGTGGTCACCACCGGAACCCCCCGCGCCATGTACTCAACCACCTTGGTGGGCAGCGAGTGCCGGAAGTTCGGTTCGTCCTGGAGCAGCGACAGGCCGGCCAGTGCGCCGTCCACCATCGGCATGGCCTGGTCGTTCGGCACGAACCCGACCCAGCGGATCAGGCCCTTCGCCTGCGCGGGCTCGATCAGCGTCCGCGCCCGGGCGTCGGCCGGGCCGATCAGCTCCACGGTTATGCCGTGCGGGCGCAGCAGCCCGGCCAGCTCGATCATCTCGCGGACCCCGCGGTCCGGCGACAGGTGACCCACGTAGACGACCCGCTGGTCCTCCCCGGGCGGGGCCGGCGGC
>JASHYW010000351.1 GCA_030042885.1 Streptosporangiaceae bacterium
CTTGCGGTCGCGTCGGGCGCCAGGCTCGCGTGGGTTCCGCGCCGGGCCGGCGAGCGGGGCGCCGTGGAGGCCGGCGCGCTGCCTGGGCTGCTGCCCATCGGGCGCCCGGTGACCGATGCCACGGCCCGCGCCGAGGTGGCCAAGACGTGGGGCAAGAGCTCGCTGCCCGGCGTTCCCGGGCGCGACACCGCGGCCATGCTCGCCGCGTGCAGCCGGGGCGAGCTCGGCGCCCTGGTGGTGGCCGGGGTCGACCCGGCGGACCTGCCCGATCCGGGGGCCGCGCTGAGCGCCATCGAGATGGCGCCCTTCGTGGTCAGCCTCGAACTGCGGGCCAGCCCGGTCACCGACCGGGCCGACGTCGTGTTCCCGGTCGCGGCCGTGGCGGAGAAGGCCGGGACGTTCGTGAACTGGGAAGGCCGCGGCGGGTCGTTCGGCCAGGCCCTGAGGGTGCCCGAGGTCCGCACCGACCTGTACGTGCTCGGCGCGATCGCCGACCAGATGGACGTGCACCTCGGCCTGCCCGACGCGGCGGCCGCCCGCGCGGAACTTACCGCGCTCGGCACCTGGCGCGGCCCCCGCCCTGAGCCACCGCAGGTGGCTGAGTGCGGCCCAGGGGGGTATGGGGGGACGGGCAGTCCCCCCATGCGCGGGGGGGGTCTGGGGGGAGTCGTCCCCCCCGCGACAACACCGTCTGGGGGGGATCGCCCCCCCGGGGCAACACATCTCGCGACCTGGCGCCAGCTGCTGGACAGCGGGCGCATGCAAGACGGCGAACCGTACCTGGCCGGCACGGCCAGGCCGGTGGTAGCCAGGATGTCCGCGGCCACCGCCGCCGCGGCGGGCATCGCCGACGGCGATAAGGTGACCGTAGCCACCGACCACGGTTCGGTGACGGTTCCCGTCGATGTGGTGCCGATGGCGGATCACGTGGTCTGGCTCCCGGCGGCCGGACTGACCGCGGCGGGTACCGCCGCGGCGGTGGCCCCGTATCCCGGTGACCAGGGGCCTGCGGTCCAGGCCGGCTCCACCATCCGCGCCGTACTCGGCGCGGGACACGGCGGCACGGTCACGCTGAGGAGGCCGGACTGATGCACCAGATTGCGCTGCAGCACGTGCTCGCAGCCCCGGCGCCTCCGCCGGAACCGACGCTCCTGGACTTCTACCCGCTCATCTGGTGGATGGTGCTGCTGAAGGTCGCGGCCATCTTCATCTTCCTGCTGCTCACGACGATGTTCATGATCTGGGCGGAACGCCGCGGCATCGGCCGCATGCAGAACCGGCCGGGTCCGAACCGGGCCGGGCCCTTCGGCCTGCTGCAGCCGGTCGCGGACGCGCTCAAGCTGCCGCTGAAGGAAGACATCATCCCCACGCGAGCGGACAAGCTGGTGTTCATCGTCGCGCCCCTCATCTCCGCGACGGTGGCCTTCGTCGGATTCTCGATCATCCCGGTCGGCCCGGAGGTGTCGATCTTCCACCACTACACCCCGCTGCAGCTCGCCGACCTGCCGGTGGCCGTGCTGCTGGTGCTGGCGATGAGCTCCATCGGCGTGTACGGGATCGTGCTGGCCGGCTGGGCCTCGGGCTCGGCGTACTCGCTGCTCGGCGCGCTGCGCTCGGCCGCGCAGGTGATCAGCTACGAGATCGCGATGGCGCTCGCCTTCGTAGCCGTGTTCCTGTACGCGGGCTCGCTGTCCACCACCGCGATCGTGACGGCCCAGCAGCACAGGTGGTACTTCTGGCTGCTGCCGGTCTCGTTCGTGGTGTACCTGGTCACCATGGTCGGCGAGACGAACCGGCTGCCGTTCGACCTGCCCGAAGGCGAGGGTGAGCTCGTGGCCGGCTATCACACCGAGTACTCGTCGATGAAGTTCGCCATGTTCTACCTGGCCGAGTACATCAACATGACCACGGTCGCCGCGCTGGCGACCACGTTGTTCCTCGGCGGCTGGCGGGCGCCGTGGCCGCTGTCGCTGTGGTCGCACGCGAACGTCGGCTGGTGGCCGGTGCTGTGGTTCCTGATCAAGGTCTTCATCTTCCTGTTCTGCTACATCTGGCTGCGCGGCACCCTGCCCCGGGTCCGCTACGACCAGCTGATGGCGATCGGCTGGAAGATCCTCATCCCGGTCTCCATCGTCTGGATCCTGCTGATCGCGACCGTCCGCGCCTGGCGGCTCGATACGAGCAACACGATCCCGTACGTGGTGGGCGGAGTGGTCCTGGTGATCATCGTCGCCCTGGCCTGGATGTGGGACAGCGCCGCGCAGCAGCGGGCCGCGCGGTATGCCGCGCCCGCGGAAGCCGCCGGCCAGCCAGGCCAGGCCGCGACCACCGCGGCAACTTCCTTCCCGGTGCCGCCGCTCGACCTCCCGCACTATCACGGCATCGGCATTGACAACGAAGCCTCCACCAGGGAGGTCACAGGTGCTTGATTTTCTCAACCCGGTCAAGGGGTTCGGGGTCACCTTCACCGAGATGTTCAAGAAGGTCGAGACCGTCGAGTATCCGGAGGTCAAGAAGCCGACCGCGCCCAGGTTCCACGGCCATCACCAGCTCAACCGGTGGCCGGACGGGCTGGAGAAGTGCATCGGCTGCGA